>JBGQHD010000046.1:0-12435 GCA_041497795.1 Planctomycetia bacterium | reverse complement strand
CTATGCAGGGAGCGATGGAAAGGCGGTATTGTGGTGAGCGGCCTCGTGGTCTGGGCCATATTCAGCAGTGTCCGCACGCATCCACACGAACTATCGTACTTTAATGAGTTAGCAGGCGGTCCGGACAACGGACATAGGCACCTGCTGAACAGCAATATTGATTGGGGCCAGGACCTCCTGTTCCTCAAGCAATGGCTGAATGAGCATCCGGAGGCCCAGCCGCTGAGACTCGCTTATCGCAACGTCGTCGATCCGCGGATCGAAGGGATCGAGTTCGCCTTGCCGCCGTACGGTCTCGATGCAATCCAGCCGCCGGTTGCGCATGGAATGATCGAAGTCGGCCCACAACCGGGCTATTACGCCATAAGTGTCAGCTATCTGTACGGTGCAGCGGATATTCCGGTACCGGATGGGAAAGGCGGTCGGGTGAGTCTGCCGCGAAATGCTTATCTGTACTTCCAGCGCTTCGAGCCGATCGCGAAGGCCGGCTACTCGATCTTCATCTATCACATCTCCCTGGACGAGGCCAATCGCGTGCGGCACGATCTGGGCCTGCCGGAATTGATCGAGGCGGAAGTGCGCCCAGCCGGGGCGACGGCCCGGGAGGCAAAGCCGTGACAGTCGATGTTCAGCAGCCCAGCCGCGCCGCTTGTCGCGAGCGTCCCGACCCGGTCGCGGCGCTGCTCACGGTGATCATCCCTGCGTGCAATGAGGAACATACCGTTGATGGGCTGTTGCACGCGGTCATGGCTGCGCCGGGTGACAAGCAAGTGATCGTGGTCGATGACGCCTCGACCGACGCCACGGCCGAGATCGCCTCTTGCTGGGCCAAGGAGCACCCTTGTTGTGAGCTGCTGCGCCACGAGGTCAATCGCGGCAAAGGGGCAGCGATTCGCACGGCCTTGGCCCATGCCCGCGGGCAGTACACGATCATTCAGGACGCGGACCTGGAGTATGATCCGGCGGATTACCCGCGCTTGCTGGAGCCGCTCTTGGCCGGCAAGGCGCAGGTGGTCTATGGGTCGCGATATCTGGCACCCGCCATTCAGGGCAGGCCGCCGTTGACGTTCCGCTGGGGCGTCTCGGCCCTCAACTTGGCGGTGCGGGCGCTCTACGGCGCGCGGTTGACCGACGAGGCGACTTGCTACAAGGTGTTTCCCACCGCGCTCTTGCGGGCGATGGACCTGCGCTGCGAGCGGTTCGAGTTCTGCCCGGAGGTCACCGCCAAAGCCTGCCGCATGGGGCTGAAAATTCTGGAAGTCCCCATCAGGTATCGCCCTCGAACGATCGCCGAGGGCAAGAAGGTCCGCTGGCGCGACGGCTGGGAGGCGCTGCGGACGCTGTGGCGCTGGCGCCGGTGGAACCCGCAATACAACTCGGTACCGTCGCGGGTTCCTTGACCAGGCTTGCGTCCACCGCCGAAGCCCGGCTTCTTCAAGATGCCGGGCTTGCGGCAAATCCCCCCTCACGCCAGCCCTCTCCCCCGAGGGGAGAGGGCGTTGCGTCAGGCCACGTAAGCGCTAACCGCGTGAGTTTTCGCTTGCTATAATGACCCCGCCGCGGGGTTGCTCATCGGGTCGCTTGGCTATGGATCGTCGCACTCTCCTCGCCGTCGTTGTTCTGCTGCCGCACCTCGCAGGCGGGGCGCAATCCGTCCGCGCCGGTGAACCAAAGCCGGCGGCGTTCTCAGACAAAGGCCGGGCGTATTGGCTGTTTCAGCCGGTGCGGCGGCCGTCGGCGCCGCGCGTGCGAGACGTTGCCTGGGTGCGCGGCGCGATCGATGCCTTTGTCCTGGCCAGGCTCGAAGCGGCCGGCATCGAGCCTGCCCCTCAGGCAGACCGCCGCACGCTCATCCGCAGGGCTTGCTTCGATTTGCACGGGTTGCCGCCGACGGCGGAGCAGGTGGACGAGTTTTTGGCCGACCGGCGGCCGGATGCCTACGAGCGGTTGATCGACCGGCTGCTCGCCTCGCCGCACTACGGCGAGCGTTGGGCGCGGCACTGGCTCGATCTGGTGCGCTACGCCGAGAGCGACGGCTACAACCAGGATGCCGAGCGGCCGCACGCCTGGCGGTATCGCGACTGGGTGATCGCGGCGCTCAACGCCGACAAGCCCTACGACCGCTTCATCGCCGAGCAAGTGGCCGGCGACGAGCTGGCGCCGGACGATGCGGCGGCCCTGGTCGCCACCGGCTTCCTGCGGCACTGGCCCTATGAATACAACCAGCGCAACGTGCCGCAGCAGCGGATGCACATCCTCAACGACCTGACCGATGTCTCCGGACAGGTCTTCCTGGGGCTGACCATCGGCTGTGCCCGTTGCCACGATCACAAGTTCGATCCCATCTTGCAGAGGGACTACTTCCGCTTACAGGCATTTTTCGCTCCGCTGGCCGATCGCGACGTGGTTGCGGCCCCGCCGGCCCAGCGGCGCGACCACGCCCGGCGGCTGGCGGCGTGGCAGGCTGCCACGCGCGACATCCGCGAGCAGCTCGACAGGCTCGAGGCGCCGTACCGCGAGCGGGAGCGGCGGCAGCGGATGTCGGTCTTCCCGAAGGAGACCCAAACGATCATCGACAAGCCCGATGCCCAGCGATCGCCGTGGGAAAAGCAGATCGCGGGCCTGGCCGAGAAACAGCTCGTCATCGCGCCGGCCGATTGCGAAAAGTTGCTCAAAGGCGACGACCGCCAGCGCTGGGATGCGCTGCGCAAGGAGCTGGCCCAGTTCGCGGCGCTGCGGCCGACGGACTTGCCTGTCGTGATGACGGTGGCCGACGTCGGGTCGGAAGCGCCGCCAACCGTTGTGCCGGGCTCGGGCGAGGGGAACACGCGGGGGGACGCGGTCGAGCCGGGCTTCTTGTCGATCCTCGATGGCAGCCCGGCAAAGCTGAGTCCCAAAGCCCAGGGCACCGGCCGGCGGACGGCGTTGGCTCGATGGCTGACCGCCGCGGACAATCCGCTGGTCGCGCGGGTGATGGTCAATCGGCTGTGGCACCATCATTTCCGACGCGGACTGGTGGGCACGCCCAGCGATCTGGGCCGCCAGGGAGAAGTGCTCACGCATCCTGAGCTTTTGGATTGGCTGGCCAGCGAGTTGGTCGCCAGCGGGTGGAGCCTCAAACACGTGCACCGGCTGATGATGACCTCGGCCACGTACCGCCAGGCTTCGGCCTCGCCTCCCTCAGCAACGGCCCGTGCGCGGGATCCGGATAACAAACTGCTGTGGCGGATGCGTTCCGGCCGGCTCGAGGCCGAGGCCATTCGCGACAGCCTGCTGGCGGCCAGCGGCGAGCTGAACCCGTCGCTGGGCGGCCCAAGTGTCTATCCGGAGCTGCCGGCGGCGATCAGCGCCCGCCATGAATGGAAGCCGACCGCGAGCGCCGCGGAGCGGAACCGGCGGACGGTCTATCTGTTCGTGAAGCGCAACTTGATGCACCCGCTGCTGGAGTCGTTCGACATGCCCGACCCGCACGAGAGTTGTGCGCGGCGGCAGGTAACAACGACCGCGCCGCAGGCGCTCGCGTTGCTCAACGGCGAATGGGCGCTGGATCGAGCGGCCGCAATGGCCGGGCAAGTGCTGCACGAAATGCAGGGCCGATCGGCGGGCGACAGCGACGAAGAAGCCCGGCTTTTGGCAAAAACCGGGCTTCTGGTCGCCCAGGCCTATCGCCGGGCATTCTTGCGGCCGGCGTCGGCCGATGAGTTGGCCCTGGGCGCGCGGTTCCTCGATCGTCAGAGCGCGATCATTTCGCGGCGGCTGGCGGCGGGGCAGCCGGTGCGATCGCCCGTCGAAGCAGGCCCTGCGGCCGATCGAGCGCGTGCCGCGGCACTGGTCGATCTCTGTCACGCGCTGTTGAATGCCAACGAGTTTGTATACTTGGATTAGTGGAGCAGCGGATCAGGAGCACCGGACCAGCTTTTCCTCTCCGTTGACGGACGCCACGAGTAGCAAAGGAGCGGTCATGCGTTGTCGATCTCTGGTCGCCGGCGTGGTCGTGCTGTCGTCGTTGGCGTGCGTGCGGCCTGGCTTGGCCGTCGATGGCTCGCTTGCATCCGAGACGATGCGGGCAGGCATGTCACCTAGCGCGTCGTCGCCGAGCACCGCCTCGCTCGGTGCCCTTTCGTGGGGCAGCCGTAGCGTCTGGGGCATTCTCCGCGACTCCAAGAGCTTGACGACTGCCGGCCGTTGGGCCAAGTCTTATGCCCGCGCGCTGGTGATCAGCCGCTTCGGCACCCCGGAGTGGCGGACGCACTTTGGCTTGGAGCCGGACGCCGACTGGCAGAAGGCCCCGCTGGACAAGGGACTGGTCGTCTTCATCCACGGCTATCAGTCGCGGCCCGAACGGCATAGCAGCATTTTGAAGGAAGTGCGCGCGGCGGGCATTCCCTGCGCCGTGCTCCGCTATCCTAACGATCAGCCGCTCGACAAGTCGGCCACGCTGCTGGCTGAAGAACTGCGGCGGGTCGCCGCGGCGCAGCCGGAGCGGCGAGTGACGATCCTGGCCTTGTCGATGGGCGGACTGGTGGCGCGGGCCGTGATCGAAGACCCGGCCCTCGACCCGGGGAACGTCAGCCGGCTGATCATGGTCGCCACGCCCAATCAGGGATCGAAGATGGCCCAGTTCGCGCTGGGCTCCGACCTATTCGAGTTCCTCGTTCGCTCGCCCGAGGGCAGCCTGACAAAGCGGCTCTACGCCTCGGTGGAGGACGGCCTGGGCGAGGCGGCCGGCGACCTGCGGCCCGGCTCCGACTTCCTCCGCGCGCTGAATGCCCGCAAGCGGAACTCGAAGGTCGATTACTCGCTGTTCCTGGGCACCGGCGGACCGCTCGACGAACAGTCGCTGAAGCGTTGGCGCGAGCGGACGAGCGAGCCAGGCAAGTCGCGCGGCCTGGTCCGCTTCATCAGCCACGAGGCGGAGCGCTTGGTCGAGGACTTGGACGAGGTCATACTAGGGCGAGGAGACGGGCTCGTGGCCCTGGAGCGTGGCCGGCTGGAGGGCGTCCGAGAGCCCGTCATCTTAGGCTTCGCCCACCACGCCGTGATGGACGGGCCGGCCGAGGCGTCGCGCCAACTGCGGGCCGAACTGCTCAAGCGGCTGACGAGGTGAGGCTGCAGGCTTCAGACTTCGGACCGTAGGGTGCCGTGCGCACCCGTAGCCCGAAGTCTGAAGTCTGAAGCCGCGCAATAAAAACACCTGCCCGGATTGCTCCGGGCAGGTGATGCTTTCCGTCACCGAGGTTTCTCAGCAGCGAGCGACCGATTGCTGCGCTTAGCGACGGGCGCTAACCGGCATCAGGCCGGGGGTGCGGGGCAGGTGAGCCGAGGGATCGGCCATGGGCTCCGGAGGCGTGGGGGCCTTCGGGGGAGCGCCGGCCTTGCCGGGCTCGCCGGCCGGGGCGCCACCGCAACCGCACGAGCCACAACCGCAGCCGCTATGGCAGCAGCCGGAGACGTAGCAGGGGGAATTGCAGCAGCAGGGGCGACGGCCGAAGAGGGTGGTCAGCAGCGACGAGCCGCAGGAGTTGCAGCACGAGCCGCAGCCGCAGGAGTGACCACAGCCACAAGACGAACCGCAGCCACAAGACGAACCGCAGCCACAAGACGGCTCGCAGCACGACTGAGCGCAGCAATGGCTCTCACAGCACGAACCGCAGCCGCAGTGCGACTGGCAGCCGCACGACGGCTGGCAGCAGCTATTGCAGCAGCAAGGGGTCGCGAACAGCTTCCTCAGGCCGCCGAACAGGTCGGGGCTGCAGCAGCCGCACGACGAACCGCAACCGCAAGAATGGCCGCAGCCGCACGACGGCTCGCAGCAGCACTTGGCTTCGCAGCAGGGCGCAGCGCAGCAGCTCGGAGCGGCGCAGCACGACGGCTGGCAGCACGAACCGCAGCCGCAATGCGACTGGCAACCGCAAGCCGGTTCACAACAGGGGCTGGCACAGCAGGTGGGTTGATGACAGCACCCGCCGCCGCAGCCGGCGTTGCACATCCGGTTGAGCAGGTCGAAACCATAGCTCTGTCCGGCCAGGGCAACGCTAACGATCAGCGCTCCTAAGACTTTCAGGTTCATGTGAGCAACGTCTCCTTTTTTTCCCTGGAACTGGGGTGGCTGCATCCTTACGTACCCGGCGCGACGTGCGACAGCATTAAGCGTTCGCGCGTCGAGCGGAAAGCCCCTCCTTGGTGTGCGCGGAACTCGTGGTCGAGCCCGTTGAGGATGGCGCAGTGGTCGCTTCGCTTTGGTGCGTGCGGATGAAACCTCAGTTCGCGCGGTTCCTAAAACGCCGAGGTCCGTCGAGCCGCTCCATGGCCCGATGAGTCCCAGGTCGGGAGCCTCGGCGCAACCCACCCGTGCTAGTAATGCACGGTGTTGACATCTACCGTATCGGCTCACCGCAGGAGACCCCTTGAAGGCACAGAAGCGATTTTCAGCAAACAAGTTACGGCGAGCAGCACGTCAAACCTTGACCGCTGCGCAGGCCGGCGAAACTTTGACGGTTGTCCGGCCGCTGGCTTGCTGAAGTGAGGGGGTGACAGGGTGAGGGAATGATACGGTGGTATCGTGACGTGGCCTGACAGCTTTGCAGGGCCGAACGTCAACGTCCGGACTGATTCAACATCGAACGTCCAACGTCCAACATCGAACATTGAACGAAGAATCCGTTCGACGTTGACGTTGGACGTTCGCCACCGTTGCTACCTTGTCACTTGTCACCTTGTCATCCTCCCATGGCCGACCGCTTCTTCTCCGCCGCACCGCTGACCACGGACACAGCCTCGCTCGACGGGCCAGAAGCACATCATCTGGCCCACGTCGTCCGGGCAGCCCCGGGGACTGAGGTCATTTTGTTCGACGGCACCGGCATTGAAGCAGTCGCTCGCGTGGATGCGGTCTCTCGTTCTCGCGTCGAGCTCAGCGTGCTCTCGCGCCGCACAGTGGACCGGGAGCGGCCCGTCGAGATCACGCTGGCGGTGGCTTTGCCCAAGGGAGATCGCCAGCGCTGGCTGGTGGAAAAGGCCGTCGAGCTTGGCGTGCGGAAGCTGGTGCCGCTGGCGACCCGGCGGGGTGTGGCCGAGGCGACGCCTGCCGCGTTGGAGCGGCTCCGCCGAGCCGTCATCGAGGCCTGCAAGCAGTGCGGGCGAAACCGGCCGATGGAGATCGCCGCGCCGCTGGAGTGGACCTCGTGGGCCGCCTCGCCGGCCGCGCCGGTTCGCTGGCTGGCGCATCCCGGCGGCGAGTCGTTGGCGCGGATCGCGCGACGCGTGGCCCTGACTTCGCCGCCCCCGGCTGCCTTCGCTTTGGCCATCGGTCCCGAAGGCGGCTTCACGCCGGAAGAGGTGACCGCCGGCATCGACGCGGGTTGGCAAGCCGTGGACCTCGGCCCCTCGACCCTTCGCATCGAGACGGCGTCGGCCTTCCTCGTTGCCGCGGCCTGCCTGCTCGGCGCCGACGACGACAAGGTGACGGGGTGACAGGGTGAGGATTGAACGTCCAACGTCCAACGTCCAACGTCGAACGGCTCTGGCTGCCGCCCGTGCTTGCGTTGAGCGTTCGACGTTCGACGTTGGACGTTGAACGTTCGATGTTCTCCCGGAGGCGGCGAACTTTCCCGGCTGTTTTCTCCTCATTAGTATTCGTGGCGGTTCGGCCAGAGGCTCGGCCGCCAATATTGGGAAACCGTGAAATCGGCGCGGGAGCCTCCCCGGCCGCAGCGTGCTCTTCCGTCGCCAAAATGGGCGGATTAGAATTGTTGGGATAGGAATCGGCGAGCGGGGGTCAGCCCCCCTGATGCGTGGCTCACGCCGTACGGCTCTCCGGACCTATCACGCGGGCTGACGCCCCTTACCCCCCGGGTGGAGACCAGCGGTTGCGGACGGCCATCGGAGAGACGCCCTCGATGTCGGAAAGCGGCCATGGCAGCGCGCTGAACTCCAGCGTTCTCGTGCTGAACCGCATGTACGTCGCGGTGCACGTGATTCACGTCCGCCGGGCGATTTGCCTCTTGTGCCGCAATTTGGCCGAGGTGATCCACATCGACGAGGGGCACTACACCAACCACGACTTCGAGTCGTGGCTGGCCGTCAGCGAGCTCAACGCCCTGGACAAGCAGCCGGACCAGGATTGGATTCGCTCGATCCACTTCGAGCTGCAGGTGCCGCGGGTGATCCGCCTCATGGAATACGACCGACTGCCGCGGCAGTCGGTCCGTTTCAGCCGGCGGAACATCTTCGCCCGCGACGAAAACCGCTGCATGTACTGCAACCGACGGCTGCCCCCCAGCCAGTTGAGCCTGGACCACGTGATGCCGCGCAGCCGCGGCGGCCACACGAGCTGGGAGAACGTCGTCTCCTGCTGCATCAACTGCAACATCAAGAAGGGGGGCCGCACCCCGCAAGAGGCGCGGATGAAGCTGCTCCGCCCGCCGGTGAAGCCGAAGCGCAGCCCGCTCTTGAGCCTCAAGCTCAACAACCCCAAGTACGCCAGTTGGCTCGTGTTCGTGGACAACCCGTCCGCGGTGGCGGATGTGATGTGATCTTGCCGCGCTCCGAACGTTGTGGCGTCTGGACCCTCTTGCGGAAGTCGAGTCCCTGGCCAAAACTGTCGGCTGTGACTCCGTGAGCCGTCTAACCTTGGCTCCGCACCTCCTACTGAAAAGGACCCCGTCATGTCGAGAGTTCGTGCAACCTGCCTTGCGCTGGCGACATCGCTCTGGCTGACACCCGCCGTGCTGGCGCAGGAGGTCCCGAAGCCCGGCCCGGAACACGAGCGGCTCAAGCAACTCGAAGGCACTTGGGATGTCGTCATGAAGGTCGGCGACGCGGAGACGAAGGGGCAAGTGATCTACAAGATGGAGCTCGGCGGCCTGTGGCTGGTCGCCGACTTCCAGGGCGAATTCGCGCCGGGCCAGAAGTTTACCGGCAAGGGGCTCGACGGCTACGACGCGGGCAAGAAGAAATACGTCAGCGTCTGGGTCGATTCCATGTCCAACAGCCCGATCGTCAGCCAGGGCACTTACGACAAGGACGGCAAAGTGCTGACGATGACCGGCGAGGGCCCGGGCCCCGACGGCAAGCCGGTGAAGTACAAGATGACCACCGAACACCGGGACAAGGACAACCTGTTCTTCACGATGGTCGGCGCAGGGCCCGACGGCAAGGAGGGTCCGCTGTTCACGATCGCCTACAAGCGGCGGAAATGAGCGGGAGTGGGCAAGGCGAAGCAATGAGGCTGTCGGGGCTCGAACCCGAGACCTACGGATTAAAAGTCCATTGCTCTACCGACTGAGCTACAGCCTCGGCCGTCAAAGGCCGGTGCGAGCGGCGATTCCGTCGCCGCCAGCAACGATGGTCAGGCTAGCAGAATAACGGAATCCAGCAAGCCTTGCGAGCGTTACGCGATGCCGCGGCGGGCCTCATTTCCCTCTTGGTCGTTTCTTCCGTCTCGACATAAACTGTCGTGTGCCGGCGGACCCATTCCTCGGGGCATCAGGAGTCGAAAGTCATGGAGCTACGCAGCAAGACCAAGCGGGCCGAAGAGCACGGCGAGAACGGCGACACGCCTCAGCGCGGCGCAAGAGCGCCGATCCGCGTGGACGACCGGCACGCGAGCAACGGTTATGCGAACTTCTGTCGCGTGACCGGCACGCCGGAGGAGTTGATCCTGGACTTCGGCCTCAACGCCCAGCCGTTTGGCGAGCAGAACGACCCGGTGCCGATCAACCAGCGGGTGGTGATGAACTTCTACACGGCCAAACGAATGCTGGCGGCCTTGCAGGTGACCATCCAGCGGCACGAGGCGGCGTTCGGCCTGCTCGAGACCGACATTCAGAAGCGCGTCGTGCCCGGTGCCAGCCCCGTCGGCTAACGACGTGGGGCACGTTGACAAACGTGCCCGAGGTGGGCGCACACGCTGGGACGATCGGGCACGTTTGTCAACGTGCCCCACGGAGGTTCTCACTCGCCGACTTTCACTCGCCGCCTTCGCGCACCACCGGCTCCATCGACTTCGTGTTGCGCTCCACGGCCAGCACGATGGTTCGCTGCTCCAGCCCGTCGCCGCTGCGGGCGACGGCGGGGATCACCTGCCGGCAATTGGGCAGGCTGTAGCGGACGGTGAACGAGCCGTCGGGGCGGACTTCGATCGGCTCGCCGTGCAGGGTCACCTGGGCGTCCGGCTCGGTCGTGCCGAAGACGATCAGTTCGGCGTCGATCTCGAAGGTGAAGGCCGGGTGCTTGCGGTGGCCGTTGACCTTCACGGCGAACTCCGTGAGGGTCGATGAGTTGAGCGGCCGCCGCAGGCGCTCCTCGAACAGCTCTTCCAATTCCTCGTTGGCCCCATTCGCCGACGAGCCGCCGTTCATGGCGTAAATCTTGTCGAAGTTGGCCGCCACGTCGTTCCAGTTGTTGTCCAGGGCGTCGCTGGTGCCGGGCCGGGGCGTGCTGACCACGTTGCTGCGGGCCAGCGAGAAGAACCGGCGGCTGGCGGCCAGGTAGCCGATATCCAGCCGAAAGCTCTGGGGCGGGTCTTTGACGTCCACGTACCAATTGTTGACGCCGCCGTGGATCGGAATATCGCGGATCAGGCGTTCGACGCTGCTGGTCCCCTCGCCGCCGCAGACCTCGAGCAACCGCAGCACCGGCTGCGCGGAGTGCCAATCCTGGCCCATCGCCACGCGGGCGCGCTCGACCGACTGCCGCGACAGCTCCCAGTTGGCCTGCAGCCAGAAGGGATCGCGGACCAGGGCCACCAGCCGATCGCGCTGACGGGCGCCGCGCTCGGCGGCCGTGGCCAGGTTCTTGCGACGATCATCGCTGATTTGAAGCTGACGAATGCGTTGGCTGGCACGGACGGAGGCCGCCGAGGCCTTGGTGCGGTCGGCGCCATTGCGTTGAGTGCCATTGCGTTGAGTGCCATTGCGTTGAGTGCCATTGCGTTGAGTGCCATTGCGGTGTGCGCCGTTGGTATGGCTCCCATGGCCGTTTGTGCCGCCGTTACGCTGAGCACCGCTGCGATGAGTGGCGTTGCGATCCACACCGTTACGATGGACGCCATTACCGACGCCATTGCGACTTGCGACGCCAGTACGACTTGCGTGTGCACGATTCACGCTGTGGGCGGAAGTCGCACTCTTGCCGCTACGCGACACGGCGCCGTTGGCATGCGCCGTCTTCTTGCCAGACCGAGAGGCGGCGGCGACATGACCGTTGGCCGCGACATGACCGTTGGCCGCGACATGACCGTTGACGGCGCGAGCGCCGTTACGTGCCGTGCGCGAGCCGTTCCGGCCGCTGGCCGCCGCGCCGTTGGGCTTATTCGCTCGGGCCGCCAGCGCGGCTTTGCGGCGCAACGCCCGCATCAAAGCGTTGACCAACGAATTCTTCTTCATGGCGTGCCAGCCGGTCACGCCGTATCGTTTGGCCAATTCGGCCAGGTCTTTGAGCGAGCGACTCTTCAGATCTTGTGCGGTCATGAAGGGACTTGTCTCCGGTCCGCCAGCGCCGCTTGATCGGCGTAGCGGGCAAGTCGTGGTCGAGCGTCATCCCTGACGTGCACTATACGCCCTGACCGGCAGTCCGTGGCCGCAGGCAGAATCTCCTCAACGAGAGCAACGTGGGTATAAGCTCGGGCTGCGTCTGGGGTTGCTGCGCGATCGGCAGTTGCCGGAGACGGCAAGCCGGCAGGCCCTTTTCGCTGTCCGGGGTGTTCAGGGAAGCCCGATTGGCGGGACGGCACGCGGGGTGGTATGACCCGCGTGGGCCATATCCGCCCAGGCGGGCCGCATGACTAGAACTAATCTTAGTCGAACGGCTCGGCCGACGCAACCACCTGGCTGAAAATCGCCTAAATAGTCGGCGTTTTCCGTCCGCTTGGACCACCGCTCGGTGGACGTCCCCCATGGCCGCGACGGGCAGATGTTTGGGCCATGCACAGCTTCACCGCCACCCACGCATAAGCGATATTCTATGCGATTACGAGTATCTTCGTGTGCCCGGCAGGTTGGAAAGCCTGCCCCACATCCGCGCTGGCCAGCACTACAACTGCCCGGGCACCGTGCTGTGTCACGCGGAACGTGAGGTGTGGCACGGCCATCTGCGCCATGAAATTCACGGGCTGGAAGCCTGTGCCACATCCATCAACCGACACGTGACGGAGCACAAGCCACACTACCCGGTTGACACCGTTTCCGGCAGTTGGCTAAAACGAGTGCCTCTCGGAAACCGGCCGGCCTCCCCATCCTGGAGTGGCCAACGACCGATACCCAGGACCAACCCCTCGAGTGGACCGTGAGCGGTGCCCCCAACGGCCGCCCGCCATTGGCGATCGCCATGGAGTGGGTGTCGCGAATCCTGGCCGTCGTGGCGGTGATGATCGCACCGGGGTTGTTGGGAGGCTGGCTCGATCACCGCTGGGGGACGGGGTTCTTGACGCTGTTG
>JBGQHD010000045.1:0-12599 GCA_041497795.1 Planctomycetia bacterium | reverse complement strand
CGCGCTTGCGTTTCGCTACAGCCCCCGGTCCCCGCCACCCGCCCGGCGTGCAATGTCGCTAGCCGCGCGGCGGGCTCTTGCGCTCCGCACCAACCCCGGCCGCCCGTCCACTGTCAGGGTTCATATACTCGGCACAAAGGAACAGCGACTTGAGGCTCAATTGGAACCAGCGGCGGGAACGGTGTTCCCTGGGAAACATGACGTTGCTCCTCTGGCGTTCCGTTGATCCCGTGTCGTACCTAAAAGCCTGGGCTGAAGCGCGCCTCGTACCTCATCCTCTCAAGGTATTGCACAGCGTCGGCATAATCAGTGGGGCGCGTGGGCATCCCAAGTCCAAGTAATTGGGCCTTCATCGTGTCCACCCGGTCAATGATGAGAAGGCACAATTCGTTGCTCATCTCACGTTGCGCAGAGCGTTGAGCGAATAAGCGGTCCAGGTCGTGTCGCACGTCCGAGAACGCGGACATCATCAGTAGCCGCGGCCAGGCAAGATAGCCCGTGATGGGGTCAAGCTGCGAGTGGGCTAATCGTCTCGGGTTGACTTTGTTCTGGCTCCGCGTGTTCCCATTCAGCGACTGTCTCCCATGTTCGGGAGCATCCACAAGTTCGCCGTTCTTGTACTCCACGGATACAGACCACGGGTGTCGGGCGTTTGGGCCAACAACGGTCCACGTTCCGTGCGGCCTACCTTCATGCATTGGCCCTTCCCAACGAACGAACTGTTCCAGCCGTGACTGGACAGTTCCGTCGTCATTCAGCAGGTCCATCACTCCGCTGCCCCATTCACTTCGGATGACGAACCGCTGCTTTCCGCACTCCAAAAGAAATGCGTCGTCTGCCCCGTTTACTCGCGAAATGATCTTCCATCCAATACCATCCACACTGTTAGCAACCGGATTACCCTTCATGTCCACGACACAGTAGTAGCCGTCTGGATAAAGCCATAGCGACTGATCCCCAAGCCAAGCGCTTGGGAGGGTTTTTTGGAGCGCTCCCACGCGTCCCAGGCTTCGCGCATTACGCAATTGATCCTTCGGAGTTCCTCTTCGCGGGCCAGGTCGAAGTCGCGGACGGCAGACGTGTCGCCGGCCAATGCCACGGTCGGGGCGAATCGTGGACTTTTCTGGCCGCCGGGTTAGCCGAGCACGTCTATGGGTAGCTCGTCGCCCCGCCGAGCCGGCGGAGGTACGCGGTTCGCCCACGTGGCCCCTAGGGCGAGCGAGTTCTAGCCTTTGGCGTCATTTTGACCAACGCTTTGCCCCGTTAGCGCTGGGGCCAACGTGGGCCATCCTGGGCGTACACGGTCGATGTGACCGACGCGACTTGGCGTACCGCATGCCCTGCAGCGCGCGTTGTTTGTGTTGGCGATTGCTGCCGAGCTGACAGCGGTCTGTTAGACTGGTTGCACGGAGGCCGCCGAGCGGACGGGTGACCGGGCCGGGTAGGTTCTCGACCCTTCCTGGGAGTTGAACATGGCTCTTGTCTTTCAGTGCCCGCAGTGTGGACGGCGATTTCGAGCGATCGAGAGCGCCGCGGACAGGTCGATGATATGCGGCTGCGGAACGCGGTTCGAGATCCCGGGGGCAGCAGGAGATACCAGCAGGGCACAAGAAGCCAGCGCCTGCGCGTTGCCCGCCGAGGCCGCACCCGGTGAACCACCGTCGCCATTGCGACCCTCGACCGATCCTTCCTCGCGCAAGATCGCGCGCTCACTCATCCGCCGAATCAGCCCGATTCCGAATCGCCCCGGCTCGACGGGGCCTGGTCCGGGGCCAGCGCCAGGCGAAAGCGCTGCAATGAACGGAGCGATACAGTTCTCGTTCCAGCGAGAGGGTTGAGCAAGCACCATGCCCACAACTCTCCCCGCGACGACCGCCTGAGCGACCACGGGGTGCAGGTCGCCCCGGAGGCAAACAGGTTTCGGCGATGCCAGCCGGCAATTGCCGGTCTTGTCCGAGAAGGTCTTCGTCCCGGTACTGTGGCCGTGGCCTTCCTGCACCGGAGTCGGCACCGCGATTACAAAAGGGCCGGCGAACGCATCATTGTTGTGAACACCAGGTCTAGGCCCAGGTCAGCCTTCGCCGATGCCGGATCGGCGTCGAGCAACCCGCGCAGGCCCAACATCGCCATGCTCACCTGGAAATCGAGCTGCACGCCCATTTCTTCCATCTGTTCGAGCAGGCCTTTTGTTCGCAGCAGGTGTGGGCGCTCCTGGTCGCGACGGCCGAGAGCCCGCAAGGCGAAGGCATACTTGTAGTGCCCAATGGCCGAGGCGGTCAGCCATTCCCCGTTGCTCGGGGCGATGCCGAGCAACTGTTCGCGTACGGCCACGGCTTCTTGGTAGGCCGCCAGCGCCTCGTCGAAACGGTATTGCTGGGCTCGCAGGTCCCCCAGGCGTTCACGATTGATCGACCAGCCGTAACGGCAACTGGGATTCTCCGGGTAGTCGCGCAGGAGGTCTCGCCAGAGACACTCGGCCGCCGCGATCTCCTCCAGAGCCCTGGCCTCGTCCCTGTAGAACATATAGGAGGCGAGCGCATAGGCTCGCTGGTCGTGAATCACCGCCAAGGCCATGCGGTCAGGCAACTGGTTCTCCACCGCCACCAGTAGCCGATAAAGAGCCTCCGCCTTTTCGTAGAACTCGAACCCATCCAGGCTGGGATCATCGAATACCTTGAAATCCCCGCACCGGCGGTAGCAGGTCGCCAGGTCGCGCTGCAGTTCGACATCGAGCGGCTGCAGCGCCTCGTAGAGGCCGATCGCCTCGCGGTAGTAATCCCAGGCATCGCCGCGCCGGTCGTTGCGGAACTCCACATCCCCGGCCCGGCGGACGACCCCCGCAACCAGCTGACGCCAGCGCGGGTCACCGTCGGGAGCGCGACGGTGCGGCTCTCAGATTTGGGCGCACTGCCGGAGGTGCCAACCGACGCCTTGCAGGTCGCCCAAGCGGTAGAGCAAGTCAGCGGTGAGACAAAGGTTCTGGGCTTGGGTCAGTTGGTACTTCGTGTTCTCTGGGCTCGTTTCCGCAAGCTGGGCGAGGCAGACTCCGGCCAGTTGAACCAGGTGCAGTTGGACAACCACATCGGTTGCTGGCTCGAAGGTGTTTTGCAACGCCTCCTGGAACGTCCGAGCCAAGCGGAACCGCTGGTCGTCGGACAGGGCCGGTTGGTGCAGGTAGTCGGCGAGCCAGCCCATTGCGACTCGACACATCTGCGCGCGGGCGGCCCCCGCGAGGGAGGCCATCCTCTCGTCCATGGGGGGATGCTGGCCGAGCAGCCGCGCGTGGTGCTCCTCGACCAGCGCCTCGATTTCGAGATGCCGGGCCAGAACGGCCGCGTGGGCGGCGAGCGCTTCGGCCCCCTGGGCATCCGCAAGGAGCAAGGCCGCCTGTTCGGCCCGCCGCGCCTTGATCAGGTGGAACATGCGCTCGCCAACCCGGTTCGGGTCGTCGGCGGGGAGTCTTTCCAAGTGGTCGGCGATGGCAGCGTGCCGGGCCACTTCACCCAGCGGGTCGGGAAGGTAGCGCCGCTGAACCGCAGCACGCATCTGGGAGTGCAAAAAGTCGTATTCCCCATCACTCCCCTTGCGCACCAGGTGGGCTCGGAAGCAGCGCCTGAGCTGAGCGAATCGCAATTCGTTCCACTTCCCCTCGTCCATGTACGGCGTTAGGAGCGGACGCAGGTCGCTCTCGCGCCAGCCATGTCGGCTCAGGGCGATGTACGTGGCAAAGGCCGTGGTCAGCTCCCTACCGGCCACCTCCTCGGCACGCTCCAGCATGCGCTGGTACAGCCCCGGCACCTCGTCGGGCAGCCCCGCCACGAAGTGCAACAGCATCAGGTAGTGCCGCTCCTCGCCGGTCAGGTCGCCCAGCGTTGCTGCCGTCGGACTTCCACCCACCCGCTTTAGCAGGCCGCGCTCGTCGTCCTCCAGTTCCTTCGTCAGGTCGCGCTCGAAGCGAGCGAAGTCGTCGGCATCCAGTGCGGTCAGCTCGTCGATGCCGAGCCGTAGCCACAGCGGGTTGCCCGCCGCGGGCTGGCCGACGGGGCCCTGGCGTTCCAGCAACACTTCGCGCACGGTCGGGTTGAGGGCGCCCCCGCACTGGAGCTTGTAGAACCGCTCGGCAATGGGCCCGGCCTCGCGCTTCATGTCCAGCGGCCGCAACTCTTGCACGCGTACCCCGCGTTGCCGCCCCAGTGCCTCGGACGGAATGCCGGGTATGGTCGTGGCGATCAAGCGGGCGTTGGCTGGCCACAGCCGGGGCAGCCAGCTTAGGTTCCGTGCCCGGGGCGTGTTCTCCATCTGATCGAGCGCGTCCAGCAGCACTACGATACGGCGCTGCCTGGCCGCCCGGTTCAGCAATCCGGCGAACGCCTGCTCGACCTCCTCGGTCTTGCTCTTGGCGGTGAGCGGGCTGGCTATATTCAGTGCAGAGCCGAGTTGCTCGACCCAGTCGCGCAACATCGGCTCGACCCGCTCGCTGTCCGGCCCGCACCCTGCCGCATGGGCCAGCAGCAGCTCCTCGCTCCGCTGGCGCAGCCGGTCATACAGCTCTGCGAAGAAGCTGCTCTTGCCCGCTCCAGTCGCCGCTGTCAGGCACAGCCCCCATGCCTGCCCCTCCCCTGTCGGGCTGCTGGCTAGCGCCAGCGCCTCCCCCAATTGATCCTCACGCCCGAGAAAGCCACGACGACGATGCTCGACGAAGTCCTCCAACGGCGTGGGCGGGCGCTGCGCCAGCACGTCGCGTAGTTCCTCCTGCAGATCCGCCAAGACGTGTTTGAGGAGCTGGTCGCCCCACATTTCCAGGCCGACAACCTTCTTCTGAGCAGCTTCCCATCGCCCCTGATACGTGTGGACCCGGCGCGGCAAGGTCTGACGCAGGTGCTCTTTGAGCGACCTCAGCCGGTCGGCACGGTCCCGGGCCTTGTGGGCCTGTTCGGGGTTCTCCTCCTGTGTCGCCGCGAATGCGTCGGAGAAGTCCCGGGCCTCGGCAGGCTGCATCTGCTGGGTTGCCACCAGTTCATCGTAGGGCAAGGGCTCTCGCAGATAGATCCGCGCCCGGCTTCGGCCATGGGCACCATCGCTGACGGCATAAACCACTTCCAGGGCGGTGACGCTGGTCCGCTTCAGCTCGTCCTCGGAAATCTGCAGTCCCTTTTCGCGGGCCACCTGCGCGGTGCGGTCCAGCGGCGCGATCCAACCATAGCGGTCTCCCAGACAGGCGATGAAGAACGGCCGGCAGTGCTCGACAGCGTCCAGGCAGTATCTGAGGACGAGCTGGTCCTTGCGGTGTTGTACCTCCTCCTCGCTCAGCATCTCGCCCGGCCCCACTACGTTCATGGTGTCCACCCCCTGGCGCAGGTCCACCAGCTCGACGTGGATGCGCAGCCTGCGGTCCTTCAGCTCCTGCTGCAGTCGGGGCAGCCACTGTGTGCGCAGGTAGTCCCGTTCACCGTGGAAGTCTTTGAAGGTGCTGGAGACGAACAGCCGGCGCTCGATCCACAGCCCACCCTGAACCAGACCCGCCTTCTCCAGCACCAGCAGCATCGTGTCGCTGACCGCACTTGCCGCGATCTCCTGCCCGTCCGGGCCGGGACCCCACGCAGTGCGGCCCGCGCGGATCTCCTCAAGCGTCACCCAGGCATTGTTCCGATTACCCTCGATCCGGGCGAGAGCGTGGGGTAGCAGCTCGACGTCAAACAGTTCGATGGTGTAGGCAGTATCGACACGCGCTGACTTCGAGAAGGCGGTGTACTCCAGGCGTCGCGGCCTGGGGTGGATGTGGCAATCGCGATCGGGGTCGAGGTGCAGTTCGTCGCGCAGCTCCCGGCGCATGCAGTCGAGGAACGACTTGTCCGCGTCGCGGTGGCCGCCCACGAAGTTGAAGGCCTTCCTGTTGTCGTTCCATTGGGCGAGGAAGTGGGTACGGCCCTCATGGGTGCGGCGGATCAGGGCGAGGGCGGCCTGGGACTGACGCATGGAGCGCTCCCGAACGTGTTGTTCTGCCGAGCACGCGGATCGGCGCGCACCATCACGGGTTGGAACTCCTATTCGAACAATCCCTACCAGGGCCAGTATATCATTCCGTCGGACACGCCGCATGGCGCCTCCGACCACGCCAGCGCACGTGTTCTTCAAGGACGGCCTCGAGACCTTCGTGATCCGGCCGGGCTTCTCGGGCAAGGTCGAGGACTTCGGGATGCTGATCTCATTCCCCACGCCGCCGGCCCTGCGGAGGGTGTCGGAGGACATTTTCCCCCAGATCACTTGGTCTGATGTACACCTCGGCTCCCTCCACCTTAACGGCCAGCGTGCGGACTTGGTGGCCGGCGGGTTGCAAACTGCAGCCGGTGCCGGGGCTGAACGTCCAGCCGTGCCAGGGGCACGTCAGGACGCCGCCCTGCAGGTCGCCGTCCGCCAGCGGCGCGCCCTGGTGGGGGCAAGCATTCTCCATGGCCACGATCTGGCCGTCGCTGCGAAACAAGGCGATCTCCATCCCCGCCGCTTGGACGGCCAGCCCTTTTTCCGTCGGTATCTGGGCTTCCGCCGCCGCGTAAACGAAGCCATCCTCGCGGCTGGCTGAAGGCGACGCGCTGGCTCCGTGGCTGGCCGCATCTTCGTCAGATGGCGCGGCGTCCGCGCCGTTCTCGATCCGCGCGAACAAGCGGCGGAGGCCGGCACAGCTCGGGCAAAACACCGGCGGATCCTCGGCGACGTGCCGATAGCCGCAGCCTTCGCACAGCCAAACCGGGGGTGTGTATTCGCCTTCGCCGACGGTGACGGCATCGCTCCGCGTCAATTGCTCGCGCCAATAGGCGCTGAACGTCTGACCGGGCTTGTGCTGGAGATAGTATTCCCGGATCACGTCCTCCACGAGCTTTGGCAACTGGTCCGCATCCACGCCCAGCCGAAAGGGCCTCGCCAGATGCACTTGTCCGGCGACGCCGCCGCCGAGATAGACATCGAAGCCCTCGCGCGTGCCCAACAGCCGCCGCACGCGGACCCCCTTGAGGCCGATGTCGGCCGTGTGGTGCGCCGCACAGGCGGAAGGGCAGCCGCTCATGTGGATGCGGATATTGTGCAGGGCCAGCCCCCGCTGCCGAAGCTTCTCGAGCAATTGGAACATCTGCCCCTTGGTTTCGGTGACCGCGATGTTGCAGAACTGCTTGCCGGTGCAGGCCACCGCATTGCGCACCAGCGTGTCGGCGTACAAGCTCAATCCGCAGGCGGCCGCATCGGTGGCCGCGGCGTCGCGAAAGCCCGCGGGGATGTTGAGCACCACGATCCCCTGTTCGTGCGTCGTCCGCAGGGCGCCATCGCCCCACTTGCGGCTGAGCAGGGCCAGTCGTTCCAACTGCTGCCATGCCAGGCGGCCTAGGGGAATGCACAAGCCCATGGCCCAGCGGTGCGCCGTCAAGCAGCCCGGCTGCTGCGAAGCAGCCGGGCTGCTGCTCGGCTCTCTCTGCGGCAGCCAGCCGACGAGCTCGTCGTAGCCATCAGGCGGCGGCGGCTCGGCCACGCTGGGGCGGAGCGGGAAGTCGAGGTGTTCTTCCAGATAGCCCAGCACGCCGCCGACGCCGATCCGCTCCAAGAGATAGCAGAAGCGCGACTCGTCGCGCTTTTCCCGCAGCCCTTGTTCGCGGAAGAGATCCAGCAGCGCCCGCGTCACCGCCACGACTTGCCCCGGCTCGACGAGCACGGGCAAATGGCGACCGAGGTGGGGATTCTGTCCTTGGTTGCCGCCGATGAGCACCTGGAACATCACTTCGCGCCCCGGTGTCTGGCAGGCGAGCAAGCTGATGTCCTGCGTCCAATAGTGCGTGCCGTGCCGTGGCCGGCCGTTGACGGCGATATTGAACTTGCGCGGCAGGTCGGAATACGCGCGGCTGCCCACGAAAAGCTGCGTGATGGCGGCGCACAGCTCGCGCGTGTCGATCAGCTCCTCCGGATCGACGCCGGCCAGCGGATGGCCGAACACGTTGCGGACGTTGTCGTGCCCGGTTTGCTTGGCCGTCAGGCCGACCGCTTCCAGCCGCGCGATGGCCCGCGGCACGTGGTCAATGCTCAGGCCCTGCACTTGGATATTGGCGCGGGTGGTCACGTCCGCAATGCCGTAGCCGTATTCGTAGGCAATGTAGGCGATCTCTTTGGCCTGGGCGGCCGACAGCTCGCAGCCCGTCAGCCGGATGCGCAGCATGTACGTGCCCTCGCCGTCGCGCTTACGGTAGAACACCCCGTGCCACTTCATGCGCTCCAGGTCGGCATTGTCGATGGTGTTCATCGACGTGCGCTCCGCGGCGTAGCGCAGCACGTCAGGCCAGACGTCGAAGCCGTGCTTGGCGGCTTTCCATTGTTCGACTTTGTTCATGGTCGCGTGAGGGTGAAGTCGGAGGCCGGAGTCAGGAGTCAGGAGTCAGGAGTCAGGATGCAGGAGTCAGGATGCAGGATGCAGGATGCAGGATGCAGGATGCAGGATGCAGGGGTCAGGAGTATGTGTGAAATCTCTCTCTGAACCCCGAACCCTGAACCTTGACTCCTGACTCCTGACTCCTGACCCCTGACTCCTGCAAGTCACGCCACGTCGTGCGGCTCGGCCGGGCGGATGCGCACGGCGCAGTCCTTGTACGACGGCTGGCGGGAATACGGATCGAAATGCGCATGCGTCAACCGGTTGGCCTGGTGGTAGTGCATGGGCACGAACACCTGGCCCGGTCGCACTGAGTAGGTGACGAAAGCCTTGGCCCGCAGCGCCCCGCGCTGCGATTCGACGATTACGTCTTGGTTGGGCCGGATGCTGACGCGGCGCGCATCCTCTGGGTTGATCTCCACGTACACGTCGCGTGGCGATAGCTGCTGGAGCACGGCCGACTTGGCAGTGCGCGTCTGCGTGTGCCACTGTGCGGCGCTGGCGCGGCCGGTGAGCAGCAGATACGGGAACTTCGCGGTCGGCGGCTCGGGCATTTGGCGCGGCGCTTCGAAGATGAAGCGAGCTTTGCCGTCGGCGTGGAAGAACCGCCCGTCGGCGAACAACCGGCGGTGCGGCTCAACGTCGCGCTCGCCCGCCGGATAGGGCCACTGGATGCCGCCGCGTTCTTCGAGCATGGCGTAGCCGTCGATGCCCGTGATGTCGCAGGGCTGGCCGCGCGAGACCTCTTGCAGGATGCGGAACACGGCCTCCGGCTCGGTCCAGCGGCGGAACATCTCGCCGCAGCCCCAATACTCAGCGATCAGCCGGAAGATATGGAAATCGGCCAGCGCCTGGCCTGGCGCGCGGGCGACCTTCTTGGTCAGTCCAATCCGGCGTTCGGAGTTGATGAACGTGCCATCCTTCTCGCCCCAGCCCGTGGCCGGCAGCACCAGGTCGGCCCGCTGGGCCGTCTCCGTGGTGTGGTACATGTCCTGGACCACCAAAAAGTCCAGGCGGCTGAGGATGTCGTGAAAAGTGTTCTGATTGATCCAGGAGTGCGCGGGGTTCGTGGCGATCACCCACAGGCCCTTGATTCGCCCGCGAAGGATGCCTTCGACGATCTCCGGGTACGCCCAACTGTTGCACGCAGGGATGCGGCCGACTTCGATCTCCAGGGCGTCGGCCACCTTGCGGCGGTGCTGGGCGTTGGTGAAATCGTGTCCGCCCAAGAGGTTGGTCGTATTGCTGAACAGCCGCGAGCCCATCGCGTTGCATTGGCCGGTGATGGAATTCGCTCCGCTGCCGGGCCGGCCCATGTTACCCGTCAGCAACGCCAGATTGATGATGGCCTGGGCGGTGCGCACCCCCTCGTAGCTCTGGTTGACGCCCATCGTCCACCAGAACGAGACGCGGCGGCCCTCGTGAATCGCTCGGGCCACGCGCAGCAGGGTCTCTTCGTCGATCCCGGACGTGGCCGCGACCGTGGCGGGATCGAAGTCGCGCACCTGCTCGGCGAAGGCTTCAAAGCCGCTCGTGTGGTTGCCGATGTAGGCCTCGTCGGTCCAGCCCTCGCGAATCAGGATGTGGGCGATGCCGTAAAGGAGCGTCAAGTCGCTCTTGGGCCGGAGCGGCAGATGCAGCGTGGCGGCCATGGCGGTTTCGGTCCGCCGCGGGTCGAGGACGATGATCTCGGGGCGGTGCGGGTTGCGCAGCACGCGCTGCCAGAGAATGGGATGGGCCACGCAAAGGTTCGAGCCGACGAGCACGATGACATCGGACTCTTCGAAATCCTGGTAGGTGTACGGCGGCGCGTCGAAGCCGAACGATTCCTTGTAGGCCACCACCGACGTGGCCATGCACTGCCGCGTGTTGCCGTCGCCGTGAAGCAGGCCCATGCCGAATTTGGCCAGGCAGCCGAGAAACGCCATCTCCTCGGTCGGAATTTGTCCGGTGCTCAAAAAGGCCACCGATTCGGCGCCGTGCCGCTGCTGAATGCCTCGGAATCGCTCGCAGAACAGGCGCAGTGCGGCATCCCAATCCACAGGCACCAGGTTGCCTCGGGCGTCGCGCGCCAGCGGCGTTGTCGCCCGGTCCGAGGCAGCGAGAACCGCCAAGGCTTCCCACCCTTTGGGGCAGGCCATGCCCAGGTTGACGGGATAATCGGTCGCCGGAGTGAGGTTGATCGCCTGGCCGTCTCGCAGATGGACGTTCAGTCCGCAGCCCGTCGAGCAGTAACCGCAGATGGAGACCGTAGTGGCGTCGGGCTGCTTGCCGGCCGGGACCTTGCCTAGCCCGAAGCGGCCGGGCGAGAGCAGAAGCTCGGCCGTGAGCGGGCCGTCCGTTGGACGCAGCCATGATGGAAGGCGGCGAGCGACCCCTGTCGCCCCGCGCGATTCGGTGGTAACCGACGAGGTGTTCATGAGGCAGGCGACCCTGGCATTTTGGGGGCGACCGAGGCCTTGAAGAACAAGTAACGCTCCAGCAGCTCACCCGCGGCCAGCAGGCCGGTGCTGAGCAGCGCCGCCAGCGCGATGAACGCGGGATGAAAGCCGTGTCCGCTCGTGAGGCCGCCTTCGGCGACGAGCAGACCCGGCAAGGCGACGCCTCCCACGAGGCCGAAGAAGAAGCGCTTCAGCGTGGTCAGCGCCAGTTCACCGGCCATCAACTGTGCGGTGCGCTTCAGCGGGGTGTTCCGCGGCTGCCGCAGATGCAGGAAGATGGCGCATTCCAACAGCAGCTTCGACAGCACGAAGATCACCAACCATTGGCAAAGCCGCAGGCCGACCTGCTGCATGAAATCGGGGACCGTCCGCTGGCCGTCCAGCGCGGCGGAAACGATGCCGAAGAAGAGCGCCAACGGGATGCCCAGGCAGGCGGCCGTGCCAGCGAACTTCAGCCCGGTGGTGCCCGCGCTCCAAAACGGCCTGCGCGTGACCACGTAGATCATCACGGAGCAAGCGACGCCGGCTATTCCCGCCAGCGCGGCGGCCACGCCCAGCGCGCTGTCGAACTCGGCTCGCCAGCCACCCTCCGGCGCCTGCCAAGCCGCGGCGGACGCGTACATCGTGGCCAAGAGCGCGAACAGGCCGAAGCCGATGATCTCGCGACTGAGCCACGAGCTTCGCCATCCCAGCGCCGCGCGGTAAGCGTACCGTGGCCGCCCGAGGTGAAAAACGGCCGCTCCCAGCCCAATCAATCCGAGCAAGAGCGCCGCCGCACGATGGACGATGTGGGCATTGAAGCTGCCCGAGTCGATGGTCGGCACGAACCTCAGCAGCGCTTGCTCGACGAGGAAGGCCCCCACCGACATCTGCGTCAGCACGAGCATGACCACGAGTGCCAAGTGACCATGTCCACTGCGCGCGCTGTGGTAATCGGCCGGCAACAAGTTGCGCGGCAAGGGCCGGGCTGTTTTGTAGACCGTGGTAGGCAACGTGAACCGCGGCTCCGGGGCGCCGGGTAAGAACAGGTTCGCTTCGCTCTCCTCAAGCACGCTTTGGAGGCTGACGAGCGTGATGCGGATGGCCTGGTTCGGGCAGGCCTGCACGCACGCCGGGGCCTCGCCGGCCGCCAGCCGCCCGTGACACATGTCGCATTTTCGCACGATGCCCAAGCGATGGCTGTACTTGGGCACGTCGTAAGGGCACGTCAACATGCAGTACTGACAGCCGATGCACTGATCGTCCAAGTGTCGGACGATCCCGGTCCGCTCGTCCTTCTCGTAAGCGTTGACGGGGCAGCCGTGGAGGCAGGCCGGCTCCAGGCAGTGGTGACAGGCCGTGGTCACGTGTTGAATGATGGGGAATTCCGTCGTGCCGCCGTGCAGCAGCCCCACGCTGCGCCAGGTCTCGCCCTCCTCCAATCCGTTCAGGCGGTGACACGCGGTGACGCAGGCCTTGCAGCCGGAACAGGAGTCGAGATCGACCTGGAAGGCGTATTGCTGGCCGTCGCGGGGCGCAGCCAAGGGAATGAGGTCGCGATAGTATTTGGCCTGCGTCGGCCCGGGGCCGTCGGCATGCCGGCGCGCGAACTTCTCCACCGCCGTGAGATCCTGCTGCTCACTCAAGAGCGCGTGCAGCAAGGGAGCGTCTTGTACCGCGGCCTCGATCATCCGCGAGCAGGTGAAAGAGTGAAGGACAACTACGAATAGCACGACCTTGAAACCACGAATAGCACGAATAACACGAATGAAATG
>JBGQHD010000044.1:0-12780 GCA_041497795.1 Planctomycetia bacterium | reverse complement strand
CCTTCAGATCGCGGAATAGCGGGTTGCTGGTCAGCAGCCGGCCCTCGCGGATGTACTTGTAGAGCACCCGCCGGGCCGTGATCGGCTGCACGAACCAGCGCTGGTTGGAGCGGATGGCCCCCACGTAGAGGTCGAGCCGGCCGTCGTTATCGTAGTCGCCCCAGCTCGCGCTCATGCTGCCGCCGATGGCCAGCGTGCCGGTTTGCTTGGCCGCGTCGCGGAAGGTGCCGTTCCCCTCGTTGTGGTACAGCACGTTGCGGCCGAAGTCGTTGGCGACGTACAGGTCTTGCCAGCCGTCGCCGTCGTAGTCGGCCGCGGCCAGGCTCAAGGTCAGCCCGCGGTCGCCGACGCCCGCCTCGGCGGTCACGTCGGTGAAGTGCAGGCCGCCGTCGTTGCGATAGAGCACATTCGGCTCGCCGTTGCGGGCATAGAGGAACGAATCGGGAATGGCCGTCCGCGCATCGAGGAACCGACCGAGGTACAGATCGAGCCGGCCGTCGTTGTTGAAGTCGAAGAAGCAGAAGCAGGTGACCATGCCGTGGTGGACGAGTCCGGACCGGGCGGTGACGTCGGTGAACGTGCCGTCGCCGTTGTTGGCGAAGAGATACGTTTGGCCGTAGAAGGCCGTGGCGAAGAGGTCGGCGTGGCCGTCGTTGTCCAGGTCGGCGAAGCCGGCCGTGTTGATGTGCCAGAGGTTGCCTAGCCCGGCGGCTTCCGTCGTCTCGACGAAGCTGCCGTCGCCGCGGTTGCGATACAGCCGCAGCCGGCCGCCGGAGCAGAAGAGCACGTCGTCGTGGCCGTCGCCGTCGTAGTCGGCGGTGGCGCAGCCGGCATAGGCGTGCCGCATCGTCTGGAACTTGAGTTGCTCCGCCCCCTGGGCTTCTTCTCGGCAAGAGCAGCTCGCACCGGGCGTGAAGCGGCGGTCCGGCTCCATGACGAAATCCAGCCCGCGCTCCGCGGCTAGATCGACGAAGTGAGTGCCGGGCCCGGCGACGGTCGTCCCTTCGACCACGCTCGATTCCGTCACCAGCCAGCGCTCGTCTTCGCCCTGCTGGAACCGGCAGCGGAGGAGGCCTTCGTCCGTGGTGTGCTGGCCGGTGAGATCGATGCCGGTGACTTCGAAGTGGATGCGGGCCACGGCCTCGACGTCGCTGACGATCTCATCGAGCAGGTGCATTTTGAACGCCGCCTCGTGCACTTTCGGTCGGCTCCGGCGCCACTCAGCGAAGGCAGCCTGCAAAGGACGCTGGGGGCCGCCCGATCGCCAGCGCTGAAGCTCAAACGGGTGAGAGTGGGCCGTCCGCTCCAGGCTCCAATCTGCTTCGCCGCCGGCGACGAAGTCGGCCATCGCCGCTTCGTCCGCTTGCAGAAAAGCCTGCTTGAACTTCAGGCACGAGTCGATGATCTCGGTGCCGATGCGCTGGAAGCGGGCGGCCTCTCGGTCGGTCCGCATCATGTGCGTCCAAAAGACCGCAGCAGCCACCGCGACCGACGCGGTGAGGAACGCCGTCGCCGCCCCCGCCCACCGCAGCAATCGCGGCACATCCCGCCGCACGCCCGGATAGTACAGGGTGGCCAGCGTCCACAGCAGGTTCGGATAGAGCACCAGCACCACCAACCAGGTGACGAAGTTGATGTAGCCCCAGGACGCCTCGGTGGAGGCGAAATAGACGCTGTTCTCGTGTGCTCCGGTCTGGAGGAACATCGCCGCAAACGTCATGTCGGCGACCTGTCCGACCATGATCCAGCGCTGGAAGCGCAGGGCGCGCCGGCTGGGCACGTCCGCCGGCTCCAGACGCCGGCGCAGAGCGAGGACGACGAGGAGGCAGAAAAGCGTATAGCCGATGTTGTACAGCGGGTTCCAATGCTGGAAGACGTACATCAGAGGCAATTGCACCGCGCCGCGGGCCACCAGCAGCAGCAGAAAGACGCCGAACACCCGCCGCACTGCGGGGCTTAGCCGCTCGTCGCGCCACAGGAAGAATGGCAGGACGAACCACGCAGCCAGCGCGTAGCCCAGCCAGAGCATCTTGGGCAGCGAGATCTCGCCGCCGATCTGCAACCCGGCGTTCTGGCGGTGGTAGAAGATGATGCTGGACCCGACCAGGGCGGCCAGGCACGATCCGAGGCCAATTCGTAGTGATCTTGTCGTCACGCTTTGCCTGTCAACAAGATATTCGTGCTATTCGTTGTTCACCAACTCCTATAGCAGCGCCGCCTCGACGTATGGCACGCGGCCGTCCAGCCGCGGCGGGGCATCCATCGTGACCGCGAAGACTCGCCCGGCAAACGGCGTGCGTGCATAGTCGTTTAGCACGGCCGCGCGCGGGTCGTCCTCGTGCACTCCCACCACAAAGTGCGAGTAGCCTTGCCCCAACGCATCGTTATATGCCCGGCGGATGAGCGCCGCGAAGGCCGCGGTGTCGTCGGTGGACAAGAACGCCAGGTAGAAGAAAGGCAGCGGTCTCCCTGGCGGCGGCAGCGGCGGGCGACGCACACAGTTGATGAGCGGTCGCAGACGACCGAGCCAGCCGCGATACCGGGCGACGACTGTCTGGCGAAACGCTCGCTGGTCCCAGGCTCCGGCGACCCCCGCGATGCGGCCGGCCCGGCGAAGCACGTAGAAATCTTGGCTGCGAAACCCGGCCAGCCGTCCGCTGGTGAAATCGCCGACCGTGTAGGCCGGGGCGAACTGCAGGCGGTTCTCGTTCAGCTTGGCCACGATTTCCGACAGCAGCTCGGACGAGCCGCGGACGATGTCGGCGTCGAGCGGCGGTCGGCGGCCGCGCAGATGAATCGCGGGCGTCAGCACGCGACCTAGCGGGGTGTAGCGCGGCAGGCCGGCGCGATTGGCCGCGATCGTCTCCAGCGCCCGGCGGTTGTCGTCCACAATGACCGTGCTGTAGATCTCGACCCGGCCGTCCGCGTGCAGCTCGCGCAAGAAGCGATAAGCGCGAGCAATGTAGTTGCGGCCGCGATGCTCCGGTCGGAGGCGCAGATCGGCCAGGTAGCCAGCCTCGACCAACTCCCCATTCACATAGGTGGGCCGAATGGCCCGCGTCCCCAAGCCGACGATGCGGCCATTCAACCGGCCGACGAAGACCTGCACCTGCGTCCCTTGAATCGCCGTCGCGCGAAAGAAATCCGGCTCGCGCTCGAAGGTCACTTCGATCGCGCGGCCCATCGGCATGCCGCGGAGCAGCGCCCGCAGCTCGGCGTCGTCTTCCGGCCGGGCCGCGTCGATCACGAAGCGCGAACGGGTGGCGCTAGCCGGCATCGGTCGCCTCCAGTCGCTCGCGCCAGCCCAGCTCCCGCCGCAGACAAGCCGGCTTGACCGTGCTGGCCCGCTGGCCGAGGGCTTCGCAGCCGCGCAGATAGCCCTCGGTCGCGTGCCGCACGGCGACCCCCTGCAAGGGGCCGAGCTGCTCCAGTCGCCGGCAATAATCGTAATGGACCGACGCGCGGAGGGCCGTTTCGACTTCGTCGGCGATCGCCGGCGCATCGGGCGTCTCGGCGAAGAGCAGGTAGCGCGGCGGCCGGGACCACTCGGGCGCGAGCATGAGAAAGCTCGCCAGCCCGCGCCGCGCCGCCACTTCGTCCAGCACGCGGCCGACGAAGCCTTCGCTCAGCTTCTCGCCGCAGAGGTCGCTCACGTTGTCGGCCTTGCCCACGAACTCGATGGCGCGGGGCGCGACGACCTCGACCAGGTCGCCCAGCGAATATCGGGCGAGCCCGCCGCCGGTCGTCATCAGCACGCGGTAACGGCGCCCGACCTCCAGCTCATCGACCAGCCGCGCGCGGCCGTCATCGCCGACGAACTCCAGAAAATGCGACGTGATCGCGGGCGTCGGCGCCGGGCGACCGACGAGAGGCACCGACACGACCCCCTCGGTCGCCAGCAGACCTTTGCCTTGGATCGTGACGCCGGGAAAGCGCTCCTTCAGCTCGCCGACAAACCGGGTCGCCCCGGCGCTGGTCCAGCAGCTAATCAGCCGCAGCTTGGGCCACAGCTCGCTGGGCCGCGTGCCGGGCGGAAGCCGATCGACGAGAATCGTCAGGAAGCTCGGATTCCAGACCGAAATCAGCCGCAGGTCGGGGCAACGCGCGAGATGTGCCAGCGTCGCCCGCCGGCAAGCTTCGATATCGGCGGCACGCCCCACGTCGCCGGGCACCGCCATCACGGCCCGGCTGACCCAGCGGCTGAGCCGGCCCAGATACGCGGCATCGTCGAGGCCGACCGGCACGCCGCCGGGAGTCACCTCCGGCCGACGCGCCAGCGGGCTGATCGCCCAGTAGTGCCGGCCGCCCAGCAGCGACGGTTCGTGGCGGAACAGATCGTACATCCAGGCGCCGATCGCGCGGCCGAATTCGCGCAGCAGCGTTCGAGTGTAAGGGATGTACTTGGCGGCCCCGGCTGAGCCGCTGGTCTTCTCCACCGCCACGACCGGTTCGGCGGTCAGGACGTTCGGCTCGCCACGGCGGATGCGCTCGATCCACGGCTCCAGGTGGTCGTAGGAGACGATCGGCACGGATTCCTGGAACTGCTCGACCGTGAGCAGCTTGCCGTAGCGGTGCTTGCGACCGTACGCGGTCTCGGCATTGCGGCGGAGGAATTCGGCCAGGAGCCGCTGCTGGTGACGGCGCGGATCGCGCCACGCCCGGTGAAACCGCCACGCGGCCGGCGCGCTCGACGCCATCCACAGAGCATTCGTCAGGAGACAGCGGATCATGGTTCACTCGCCGCCGGAGGGCCGACGCCTGCGGCGATCTGCCGCGCCCGGCGGCGAAGGTTGGGCAGCGAGAACTCGGCGACGCAGACCAGCTCGTCGCCGCGCAGATAACCGGGGTTGCGCTCCACGAAGAACCGCACGTGATGATTGGCCAACTTGTGCACCGGCGGCACGGCCAGCGCCGGCAGCAGGCACTCGCGCGGCCGCGCGACGCGCACGATGCCTCCCAGGTACTCGCCGGGAAACTTCATCTCTCCCAGCGCGTCGATCAGCTTTTGCTCGAACTGCGGCGTGGGCTCGTCGTGGCGCGGATAGAACTCGTGATAAAATAGCGGCAAGTAGAGATACGTGCGATAACCGCTGCAAATCAGGAACCAGTAGAGCGGAACCTCGGGTTGCTCCGCTTTCAGCCGCGCCGCGAAGCGGCACCAGGTTTCCATCAGCTCCTGACGGCCCCAATACGCGCGGTCGATGACCGTGTTGCCGCTGAATACGGTCCGCAGCGTGCGGCCATCGAGTTCGACCTCCGAAAGCATGATCGTCGTGAAGCCCTGCACGACGTTGGCAGAGTCGGTGTTGGCAGAGTCGGTGTTGGCAGAGTCGGTGTTGGCAGCGTCGGCGTCGGCAGCGTCGGTCAGCAGCAGCACCCAATCTTTCTCGACCAGGTCGCGATGAAAAGCGGCCCGGTCCACGTTCTGGTAGTAGGGCTGAAAGAGGTCAAAGAGTCGCTGCTCCAAAGCGGCGTCCACCTCTCGGCGAGGGACGACGCGCCCCGTGAGCGCGCCTTGAGCGGCCGTGCCCGTGAGCGGTTCACGGCTGGCGTGGGCGGTCTCGACGGCCATCGGTTGAACGCTGCGCATCGCCGATTCCCACTGGATGCCTGTTGCCGGCGGCCCGTGCCGGCTGCTAGATCTTCAGCACGGTTTCCTGGCGAACGATGGCCGCTTCGACCGGCAAGCTGGGCAGTCCGTCCGCGGCTCGCTTCCTGAGGTCCCCGATGTGGCGGCCCAGCAAATCGGCCGAGGTGCTCGTCTGCACGCGCCCGAAGCGCCGTATCTGCTCGCCGAGGATTTTCAGAATCTCGACGTCCTGCCGGATCACCCGCCGACAATACCAGCCAATGAACGGCCTGGCGACGATCCGTGGCAGCGGCAGCCGCCAGGTGATCGCCGTGGTCACATCGACGACATACTCCTCGCGCTGCGTGCATTGCGACGTGATGATCAAGGCGTGATCGTCGCCGAACGTGTAATCCACCCGCGTGATCGACGGCAGGATGAACCGGTCGGTATGCCGCATCACCGTGCCGCGGGGGAACACCAATCGCGGGCCGATGCCCGTCAGCGGCTGTTCGTCGAGAAACTCGGCCTCGACCGAGTCGGCAAATCGCGTCACGCAAGCCCGCGTCGGCCGCACGTGCGGGCTGCGGAACAAGCCGGGATGCACCAGCAGCGTGTGGGGGACGTCGAGAAAGTTCTCCAGGCAAGCCTCGATCGGCGCCTCGAACCGCGTGTGCAGGAAGCACGTCTCCCAGCCGCGCTCACCGCAATGCGGAAACCGCCAGGGCCCAGCCCGCGGCGCGTCGTCGCCGATCCAGACCCAGATGTGCTCATCGCATACCTGCACGGGGTAGGCCCGCATCGAGCGGGGCTGCGGCAGTCGCTCGCCGGCGCAGAGCGCCGGCACGGCGCGGAGGGAGCCCGCGCCGTCGTATTGCCAGCCGTGGTAAGGGCACTCGACGCAATCCCCCACCACGCGCCCGCGCGAGAGTGCCATGCCGCGGTGAGCGCAGCGGTCGATCAATGCCTGGACCCTCCCCGCAGAGTCGCGAAAGAGGACCAGCGTCTCTCCCTCCACGACGCGCTGCAGGGGTCGGCGGCCGACCTCGCGCGACGGCGCGGCGATGTACCAATAGTCTCGCAGCGTGACCATGGCTTTGCCGGAAAAGGAACGCGAGAGCATCGCAGCACTCGCATTATACGGCGTGGTGCAGGTATGGTATACGAGCGACTGAAAGGCATCGTCACCACCCACGCACGCGCTTCGGCCTCAGACCTGCGGTATGTGCAGCCATCCGAATCGACAGGACCGACGAAGGGGGACAGGGCGCCGAGCGCTCGTCGCCGGATGCGCCTGGCTCATGGCGTTGACGGCGGCGCGGGCCGAGGGGCGGCTGGACTTCAATCGTGACGTGCGGCCCATCCTGGCGAATCATTGTTGGCGCTGCCATGGACCGGATGAGAAGGCCCGCCAGGCGGGCCTGCGGCTCGACCTGCGCGAGACCGCGCTGCGCGAATTGGAGAGCGGGGCCACGGCCGTCGTGCCGCGCAAGCCCGAGTCGAGCGCGCTGGTGGCACGCATCGAGTCGAGCGACACCGGCACGATGATGCCACCCCCCAAGGCAAAAAAGCCGCTGACTGCTCAGCAGAAGAGCGTGCTGCGGCGGTGGGTACAAGAGGGGGCCGAGTTCGCCCCGCACTGGGCCTTCGTGCCGCCCCGCCGTCCTTCGTTGCCCCGCGTGCGGCAGGCGGCATGGCCGCGCACGCCCGTCGATTACTTCGTTCTGGAGCGACTGGAACGAGAGGGATTGCGTCCGTCCGCCGAGGCCAGCCGGGCCGCCTGGCTGCGGCGCGTCACGCTCGACCTGACCGGGCTGCCCCCGACGCCGGAGGAATTGGGCGCGTTTCTGGCCGATGCGTCGCCCTCGGCCCACGAGCGGGTGGTGGACCGGCTGCTCGCCTCGCCACGTTACGCCGAGCGGATGGCCATGCACTGGCTGGATGCGGCCCGCTACGCCGACACCAACGGCTACAACAACGATGAAGTCCGCTCGATGTGGCCCTGGCGGGACTGGGTGATCGAGGCCTTCGCCCGCGGCATGCCGTACGATCAATTCCTCACCGAGCAGATCGCGGGAGACTTGCTGCCCGATGTTCGTGGACGCGATGCGCCCGACGCTCGTGCCACCGTGGCCCAGAAAGTGGCTTCCGGCTTCAACCGCAACCACGTTCTGACGACCGAAGGGGGGATCATCGAAGAGGAGTACCACGTCGAGTACGTCGCCGACCGCGTGCACACCACGGCCACCGTCTTCCTCGCCCTGTCGCTGCAATGCGCTCGCTGCCACGACCACAAGTACGATCCCATCTCCCAGCGCGACTATTATCGGTTCGCCGCGTTCCTCAATAACGTGTCGGACCGCATCGTCGGCTACAGCCAAGGCCGAATGGCCGAGCCGCTGCTGAAGGTGCCGACCGAAGAGCAGCAGGCCGAACTCGCGCGGCTCCAGCGCCGGCACGGTGAGCTGGAGACCGCCATCGGCCAGCGGGCCGCGACGATCGATGCGGCGGTCGCCACCTGGGAGCAGGGCCTGTCACCGGCCGACGTCGCAGAGAATGCACCGCTGGGGCTGGTGGCCCACTTCCCGCTCGATGAGACGACCGGCGACCGAGTAGCCGATGCGGCAGACAAGACCCGCCACGGCACCATTCGCGGCAAGGCAGTCCACGTCCCCGGCAAGTTCGGCGGCTCCCTGGAGTTCGACGGCCAGACGTTCGTCGAGGCGGGGCAGGCCGGCTCGTTTGAGGGCGACCAGAAGTTCTCGCTCTCAGCTTGGGTCTATCCCACGTCGAACGAGCCATCGACAGTGCTGTCGAAGATGGACGAGGCCAACGCCTTCCGCGGCTACGACGTGATTCTGGAGGGGGCGAAAGTGGCCAGCCACTTCGTGCACCACTGGCCGGACAAGGCCTTCAAGGTGATTACGAAAGAGCCGATCGCGCTCAACGCGTGGCACCATGTGGCGGTGACCTGCGACGGCACGCGCAAGGCCGGCGGCGTGCGCATCTATGTCGATGGCCAAGAGCGGCCGCTGGATGTCAGCAACAATTCCCCGCTCGAAGGCACGCTGACGACTGACAAGCCGTTCCACATCGGCAAACGGCAAGAAACGGCCCATTTCAGGGGGAAGATCGACGACGTGCAGTTGTTCGCCGCGGCGCTCACGAAGCAGGATGTCGCGCGGTTGGCCGCCGGCCAGGCCGTGCACGGCCTGAAGGAAACGCTCGCCACGCCTCGCGCGGCCCGCACCGCCGAACAGCAGCAGGCGTTGCGGCAGCATTATCTCGATCACATCGATCGCGAGACGCCGCGGCTCAAGGCAGCGTTGGCCGATCTGCGGCAGCGAGCGGCCGAGATCGAAAGCGCTGTGCCGGTCACTATGGTAATGCAAGAAACGCAACCGGCACGCAAGACTTACATTCTCCGCCGCGGCCAGTATGACCAGCGCGGCGAGGAGGTGGCTCCCGGCGTGCCGAGCGTGCTTTCCGCCATGCCGAAGAATGCCCCGGCGAACCGTTTGGGCCTGGCCACGTGGCTCACCAGCCCCGGGCATCCGCTGACAGCTCGCGTGGCCGTTAACCGCTCCTGGGAGCTGTTCTTCGGCACCGGGCTGGTGGAAACCGCGGAAGACTTCGGCGTGCAAGGGGCCTGGCCGAGCCATCCCGAGCTGCTCGACTGGCTGGCCACGGAGCTCGTTCGCACCGGCTGGGACCAGCGGGCGATCCTCCGCTCGATCGTGCTCTCGGCCACGTATCGTCAGTCATCGCAGGTCACGCGCGAGCTGCTCGAACGCGATCCCCACAACCGGCTGCTGGCCCGAGGGCCACGTTACCGCATGCCGGCCGAGACCGTTCGGGACAACGCCTTGTTCCTGAGTGGGCTGTTGCAGCAGCGGCTCGGCGGCCCCAGCGTGAAGCGCTATCAGCCCGAGGGCTTGTGGGAGGATGTCTCTGTCGAGCGCCGCGACAAGTACGTGGCCGACCAGGGCGAAGGACTCTACCGACGCAGCATGTACACGTTCTGGAAGCGGACCTGCCCGCCGCCGGCCATGAGCACGCTCGACGCACCGGACCGCGAAACGTGCGTCATCCGCCGGGCTCGCACGAACACGCCGCTCCAGGCGCTCGTGCTGCTCAACGACCCCACCTACGTCGAGGCGGCCCGGAACCTTGCTCAGCGGGTGCTGACGCAAGCCAAGAGCAGCGACCAGCGGCTGTTCGATGACCGAATCGCGACTGCCTATCGATGGGTGCTTTGTCGCGAGCCGAGTGCTGGCGAGTCGCGTTTGCTGCTCAACGTATACACACAAGCCCACGCACGATTCAAGGCCGACAGGTCCGCGGCTGACAAACTGCTCGGCGTGGGTCGATCTCCGCGGGACGGATCGATCGACCCGATCGAACACGCGGCGTGGACGAGTGTGATGAGTGTGCTGCTAAACTTGGACGAGGCGATATCGAAGACCTGATTGGCAAAAGTAGCCATCACGCTCCGGGTGATGGTTCGTCACGCGGAGAGGCTGTATTCTTTGTAGCCGAAGCCGCCAGACTTCGGGTTGCCTGTGACCGGCAGAATTGAGGAAGCCGATTCCGCGCAACCATGAGGTCCATTAACTGTTGAGGTTCCCCATGAAATCGCTTCTTGGCATGACGATGATCTCGCTCCTTGGATGCGCAACTTTCACACCCAACGTGCGAGCGGCTGATGCAAAGCCAACCAAAGGAGTCGTCGGCATCTGGCATGGGGCCTTTATCATTGCTCCAAAGAAATTGGGGGATGCTCACGTCCACCTGCGTTTGATTCTGAAGATCAAGGAAGAACCTAAGGGCCATTACACCGGAGTTCTGGACAGCCCGGATGAGAGGCTAACCGGCCTTCCACTCTCCGATATTACGCTGAAGGACAATCACTTCCGCTTCGAGTTCAAGCGCCTCAGTAAGGCTGTCTTTGAAGGCGAGTACGACACGGACAAGAACGAAATCAAAGGCAAATGGCAAGGACAACACGGAACGACGCCGGTCACCTTCCGCCGGACCCCTGTCATCCGCCGGCCGCAGGAGCCGGTCAAACCGTATCCTTATATCGAAGAAGAGGTCGCTTATGAAAACAAGAAAGGCAAGGCGCATCTCGCCGGCACACTCACGCTTCCGCCAGCGGGCGGGCCGTTCCCGGTTGTCTTGTTAATCACTGGTGCGGGCCAGCAGGACCGCGACGAAACGATTTTCAGTCATAAGTCGTTCCTCGTGATCGCGGATTATCTCACGCGCCGCGGCATCGCCGTGCTACGCGTCGACGATCGCGGCATGGGCGGCTCGACGGGCGACGTCGAAAACGCCACGACCGCCGATTTCGCCGAAGACGTGCTCGCCGGCGCGGAATTCCTCAAGTCGCGCAAGGAGATCGATCCGAGGCAAATCGGACTCATTGGCCACAGCGAAGGGGCGACGATTGCCACTATGGTCGCCGCTCGCTCCAAAGATGTAGCGTTCATTGTCATGCTGGCGGGAATCGGAGTAACCGGCGACGAAATGTTCATCCTGCAAACTCAGGCCAACCTCAAGGACATGGGCGCGAGCAAAAACCAGCTCGACAATCAACGCGCCTTGGATGAGAAGGTGGTCGCGATCGTGAAACAAGAAAAAGATCCAGCGGTGGCAAAGAAAAAGGTCCAACAGGTCCTCGACGATGAAGTCGCCAAGGTTCCTACGCTCATTCGAGTGTTCGCGGGAGACCTCAAGGCGAAGGCCGAAACGGAGGCCAGCATAATGACGTCGCCCTGGTGGCGTTATGTCCTCAGTTTTGATCCGAAGCCAATCCTGATGAAAGTGCAATGTCCCGTGCTGGCGCTCAACGGCGAGAAAGATGTTCAAGTAACGCCGAAAGAGAACCTCCCCGCCGTCGAACAGGCCTTGAAAGCCGGCGGCAATAAAGACTACACGATCAAGGAGCTTCCCAATCTGAACCACTTCTTTCAAACTTGTAAAACCGGCGCCATTTCGGAATATGAAAGGATTGAAGAGACATTCGCGCCGAGCGCCCTGGAAATTGTCGGCGATTGGATCGTGAAACGGACCACGAAGAAGTAGTTGCCAAACCCCTGCGGAGCAAACGTCGCTCGGACCAGATGGCTCGCCTACAAGGCCTATGCTATGAATCGCACGATGCTGACACGGGAAGTCGATGGGCTTTGGGCCCGCCGCGCGTTCTTAAGGCGTTCGGCCACGGCTCTCGGCACCGCGACGCTGGCCTCGCTCTTTGCTCGCGATGGACTGGCCGCAGTAGGGACCGCTTCCCTCCGGCCGCATTTCGTGCCCAGGGCCAAACGCGTGATCTATCTCTTTCAATCGGGCGGGCCGTCGCACTTGGAGCTGCTCGACTACAAGCCGCGGCTCAAGCAGTTGCACGGCAGCGAGCTGCCCGACTCGATCCGCCAAGGGCAGCGGCTCACCGGCATGACGTCGGGCCAGAAGAGCTTCCCCGTCATCGCGCCCAAGTTCGCCTTTCGGCAGTTCGGCCGGAGCGGGACGTGGCTCAGCGAACTCCTGCCGCACACGAGCCGGGTGGTGGACGACATCTGCCTGATCCGCTCGATGTATACGGAGGCGATCAATCACGATCCGGCCATCACCTACATTCAAACCGGCTCGCAGCAGCCGGGCCGGCCGTCGCTGGGGGCCTGGATCAGCTACGGATTGGGGCGCGAGGCCGAGGACCTGCCGGCGTTCGTCGTGCTGATCTCGCACGGCACGGGGCGCGACGCCAATCAAGGACTGCTCGAGCGGCTGTGGGGCAGCGGCTTCCTCCCCTCGAGCCATCAGGGGGTGAAGCTTCGTAGCGGCGCCGACCCGGTGCTGTATCTCTCCGATCCGCCCGGAGTGGACCGTGCGCTGCGCCGCCAGATGCTCGACGGCCTGGCGCAGCTCAACGAGCTGGAGCATGCCCGGTCCGGCGACCCGGAGATCGAGACCCGCATCGCCCAATACGAGCTGGCCTTCCGTATGCAGACCTCGGTGCCGGAGCTGACGGACCTTTCGTCGGAAGCCGCGGCGACGCTGGAGCTTTATGGCCCCGAGGCAAAGAAACCCGGCACGTACGCAGCCAATTGCCTGCTCGCCCGGCGGCTGCTGGAGCGCGGCGTGCGCTGCGTGCAGCTCTATCACCGCGGCTGGGACCAGCACGGCAGCTTGCCGACGAACATCCCCAAGCAGTG
>JBGQHD010000043.1:0-12809 GCA_041497795.1 Planctomycetia bacterium | reverse complement strand
CTTCAACCCCAGAACGTCGTAGCATGTCCTGCACACACGACCGCCGCACTTTTCTCAAAACCGCCGCCCTGGCCGCCACGGGCACGCTGGGCACGCTTGCCTTGCCGCCGACGCAGGTCGCGCCGGCTTCCGAGCCGATTGCCCGCAATGGCAAAGCCAAGTTCAAGTTCTCGCTGGCCGCGTACAGCTATCGCAATCTGCTCATCGGCACCAAGGCCGGAGACAAGCCGAAGCTGACGCTGGAAGACTTCATCGCCGATTGCGCCGCGATGGGCCTCGAGGGGACCGAGCTGACCGCCTATTACTTCCCCAAGCAGGTCACGCCCGAGTATTTGCACAAGCTCAAGAGCCTGACGTTTCGGCTGGGGCTGGATGTCTCCAGCACGGCGGTCGGCAACGACTTCTGCTTTCCGCCAGGCGAGGAGCGAACCAAGCAGCTCGCCCACGTGAAGCAGTGGATCGATTACGCCGACACCCTGGGCGCCCCGGTGATCCGCGTCTTCTCCGGCCAGCCGCACGGCAAGCAGACGGTGGACGAGGCCACCAAGCTGGCCATCGCCGGCATCGAGGAGTGCTGCGACTACGCCGGCCAGCACGGTATCTTTTTGGCCATCGAGAACCACGGCGGGCTTTCGACGAAGATCGACGACCTGGTGAGCCTGGTCAAGGCTGTGAAGAGCCCGTGGTTCGGCATCAATCTCGACACGGGCAACTTCCAAGGCAACACGTCGGCCGACGAGGCCTACGCCGACATGGCCAAGATGGCCCCCTACGCCCTCAACGTGCAGGTCAAGGTCTCGATCTCCGTCAAAGGCAAGAAAGTGCGCGGCGATTTCAGCCGGCTGGCCAAAATCCTCACCGACTCGGGCCATCGCGGCTACATCGTGCTGGAGTACGAAGAGGCCGAAGACCCGCGCCAGGCCTGCCCCCGCCACATGGACGAGCTGCGCAAGGCCTTCCTGGCGTAAGTAACGCGGACACTCCTGTCCGCCAGGAACCTTCGTAGCTGAACTCGCCAGAGTTCAGCCTTCCCGAAGTCTGGCGACTTCGGCTACCTACGGACCAAGCGGCGGGCCCGGCGGACAAGAGTGTCCGCCTTACGCCGGCGCTAGCCACCGTTGCGGGCATGCCGGGTCGCGGAGATCGACGCAGCGCACGCGCAGGCCGCGAGATGCCTGCGGAAAGCACGCATCGACGTAGCCCACGGTGGCAGCGAGGTCCGTGTCACTGTGCTCGGGCGGAAGGCTCGACTTGAGCAGCACCAGCTCCGCGGCGCCGGCTCGGCAGGCGACTCGCGCGGCGATCGAGTCGCTGGTGACTTCCCACGAGTGCGGCAGCGGCGGCCCGGCCGTCGATCGCTCTTCCGCCTCGAGGAAGTCCCCAGGGTCGAGGATCGCGGGCGTGACGCAGCCGCCCGACAGTTCGTCGAGCCGTGTGATGAGCGGCCATTCGGGCACGAGCGCCTGAAGCAGCCGCGCCGTCAGCGACATGGCCCGGATCGCCAACCCGTGGCACGCCTCCTCGCCGAGGTGGTGCAGGCGGTCGAGCGCCCGCAGCTCGTCCACGAACTGCCCGCCGCCGGCGATCACCAGATCGGCCGCCGGCGGCTGCCGCTCGAGCCACCCGCGGAGGCGGCCGACCAGGTCCGGCAGCTCCAGCAGGCTGCCGCCGAGCTTGACCACTCGCGAGGAAAGGGGATCGCTCACACCGTCGCCTCCTCGTTGGCCAGCACGGCCAGCGCATGTGCGGGGGCGCAGCGCGAGGGCCCCGGGCCGAGCCGCTCGGCGAGCGAAACGACCGGACAGCGCTCGCCCAGTCGGGCGATCAAGTGCCGCGCCAGAAACTCGCCCGCGCCGCCCACGATGAACGCCTGCGGCGGGGCTTCGAGTCGCCGCAAGACGCGCCGCGCACCTCGCTCCAAGAGTGCCAACTGGGCTTCCTGCGCCTCGTACGCCATCCGCAGCGCCGCCCGCTCGTCGAACACCTCGCGGTCGGCGCAGATCATCCTGGCCAGCCGGTCGTGGGCGGCGGCCCGCGTCGCCGGGCGGCCGTCGGCCGTGGCGGTGCTCTCCGGTTCCTCGGGCAGCTCCCCCAGCACGAGGTACGCGTCCCACGTCGTGGCGAACAGCTCCTGCGCGACCCCGCACTTCACGCCGCGCCAGCGCGTCTCGGAAACGAGCGCGCAAACCGGGCTGCGCTGCACGCCGGTGTAGACCAGCTCGCCGGAAGCCAGCCGCTCGGGGTCGGTCCATCCCGCCGCGACAGGCACGCCATCGACGAGCGGAATAAGGTCGCTGGTCGTCGAGCCGATGTCGATCAAGAGCGCCGGCCCGTTCGGCGCGAATCGGCCGGCAAAGCGGGCCAGCGCGTGCCAGTTCCCCGCCGCGGCCCGCAGCGGCTGCCGGCGGGCGACTTCCGGGCCAACCAGTTCTCCCGTGGTGAGGTAGACGCGCACCTCGCGGTCTTGCGCGGCGGCCAGCACCGCATCGAGGATCGCCTGCACGCCCTCGCGCTTCGTGGCGAAGCAATCGGCCAGCTCACCTGTCATCGTGACCGCCAGGCCGGCGGCGGCGGGCGCCTCGGCGAGCAGCTCCGCAATGGCGGCCGGCAGCCGGTCCGGCTGCCGCCATAGGGGGAAGGCGCGCGAGGCGGCCCAGCCGCAGCCGTCGGCCAGCTTGAGGTTCGCGCCGCCGACGTCAAGTCCTAGCCAGTCCACGTTTGTCCAGCCTCACGTTGCCCGCTGCGTCGAAGGTGATGCCGGCGGCCATCGCTTCCGGTCGATAAGTCACGAGAGCCAGTGTAGTGACCCCCTCTCCCCCCTGGGGAGAGGGCCGGGATGAGGGGAATTCCGCGGCGAGAGTACCCTTCACGCGGCCTCGCGGTGAGAGGAGATTTGCAGACGCCTCTAGTCCAGCCCGCCCTTCCGCCAGGTCGAGCATCACGGCAGCCAGGTTTTGCTCCACGGCGGCACGCAGCCCGACGTAAGACGTAGTTATCCGTGGATTGATTTCGATGATGCAGTCGTCCGAGCCATCGTGCGCCGCGCCGAGCACCATGTCGATCCCCAGATAGCCGACGAAGGCGGGCAGCGTGGCAACCACGCGCTCAGCCAGCCGCCGCGCGCGTTGCGCCTCGGCATGCGGCAAGGGAAGTGATCCGCCCTGATACGCGAAATGCCCGCCGTCGCTCAGGTGCTGACGACACGGTTCGAGCACCACGATGCCGGCCGGCCCGCCGAGCACGGCCAAGCTGGCCGCCTGGCCGGGGCAGAACTTCTCCAGCCGGGCGCGCCAGGGAGCATCAGCGACATCGTCTGCCGACCGAACGAACCGCACGCCCTGCGAGCCGGCCCCATTGCGCGGCTTGAGCACCGCCGGAAACGTGAAGTCTCGCGGCAGTGGCTCACCCTGCTCGCGCGCTACGCCGCTGGGCACAGGCAGGCCCGCCGCGCGCAGGTGCTCGGCGGTGGCGTGCTTGTCGGATGCCAGCTCGACCAGGTGCGGCCGCGGCCCCAGCAACCGGCCGCCTGCGTCCTCCCCACTGCGGCAGCGGTCTAAGAGGATCCCATCGAACTCCGGCGCGATGACCACCGTCCAATCGCTCTGGGCGGCCAGATGACGAAACGCCTGCCGTTCCGCGTGGGGATGTTCGACTTCCACTACGCGGACCCGTGGCAGGTCGGCTGGCGGCAAGCGGTGGTCCCACGTGACGGCAACCTCCACGTCATCAATCGCCGCCATGTCCCGGGCCAGGCCGGTCAGCATGGCCAAGCCCTCACGCAGCAGCGAGCCGTGCGGCACGTCGCCCGCCGACAACAGCCCGCCGCCGGTGATGTACTCGGAGATGAAGACGCGCATCCGTGGTACACGCTTCGTGGGGCACGCGGCTCGCGTGCTCGTGCAACATGTAGGACGCACGCGAGCCGCGTGCGCCACGACGTCGGCTACCCGACCGTGAAGAACCGCCCTTCCTGTCCGTCCGGGCCGATCCGCGCCTCGACCTTTCGCCCGCAGCGCGGGCAATGCCCTTGGTAGGCCGTGCCCTCAGCGTTCTGGTACACGCGGGCGTACACCTGGCAGCAGGCGAACTGGATGCCGATGAACGGCCGCGCGGCGGCAGCGCCGGAAGCACTTGGGTCTGGCGGCGTGTTCGTCTCGGGATCGCTCGTGATGTCCAGGTTCTCGCCGCTCACTCTTACCTCCGTTCCGCACGGTATCCGTTCACTTGGACTTGCAGCAAGTTGCCGGCCTTCGTTCGCCGGCAAGGTGCGGTTCTACCTTTGATAAACCGACTTGATCGGCCAGTTCTCGCAGGAGCGGCAAATGAATAGGTATTGGCATCCGCCTGCAAAACCGTCGAGGCCGAGAGGATTCACAATCGCTTCCGTTCGGTTGTCGTCGTTTCGCTTCCAGATCCGTTTGTCTTCGCTTGGACACCATCGGTGGTGCGTTCCTGCATCGAACTCGCAATCCGTCAAAGTCAGGAGGTGCTCCATGGTGCGGCGACACCGGCATCTGGGCGTTTCGTCACGTTGAATGAAGTGGGGATACCCTCCCACCTTGTTCCCAGGACAAGCGCTGAGTTCCCATTCGTAAAACTGCACGGAGGAATCGATCGACTTATCCAACATGTCGGAAACGTCCCAGTCGTCCAACCGATCTTGCATCGCGTCGGTGAGGTCGTCAAACGTCGGATATTCGACCACGCGCTCGGGGTGAACCCGGCACTCGCGGACACGGTACCAGTCGCTGGCCAGTTCGGATCGTGGCATGGAGCGCAACGCGTTCTTGACTTGACTGCCTTTGCGCCAAAACACGAACGGCTTCGCGACGTAAACGGGCGGACGGTGACCGAGTGGACACCATAGGAGCTGAAGCAAATCGGTCTTCGGAAAGAACTCTAGATCGGGAAAGTCCTGCGCCCGCAATTGGAACACGGGAACAAGCGAGACCGCCGTAGCAGGAGGGTATGGCTCGTCGTCCTCACTGTCTTTGTAGTGGCCCGCTTCGTCGCACGTCGGCCAGGACTCGTCCCTGGGCCACAGGATAGCTCCGCCGACTTTGGTCATTCTCAGCCCGGAGACTCTTCCGCGCCGCGGATGGAGCCGCACCGTCGTCTTGGCACGCCCGGCTAATCTCGGAAGGATCTCCAATACGTTCTTTCGAGGCGGAGGCGTCGTGCGTTTCATAACTACTCCGGCGACTCCACCGTTACCGCCATCACGATCGGTGCCGTCGCGTCGGGGCCTTTCACCAGCTCGATCCGCTCGATCTTGTCGGACCGCTTGGGCTGCACGGCCAGGTAGCGTAGCTGCCGGCCGCGGAGGTCGAACGCGAACTGCGAGCCGGGCACGTCCACGCGGCGGATGTAGTCGGCGAAGTGCTCGCCGTTTTTCAGCTCATGGTCCTCGGTCTTGCCGTCTTCGTAGTGCAGGCGGACGATCATGGTGACCGAGCCTTTTTCGCCCAGCGGATGGCCCCAGCCGCTGACGCCCGAGAGCAGGTGGATCGCCTTGGCCGGGGCGCCCCACGACAGGCTGACGCTCTTGGGCATCTTGGGGGCCATCGTGCCTTGCGGGCCGTAGAGCAGGATGGCGTTGGGCACTTTATCGCCGCGCGGATCGACGAGCTGGAACGGCACGCCGGCGAACGTCTTGGGCGACCAGTCGCGGAACACCATCCGCTCGACCTGGCCCTCGGGATCGAAGAACATGCCCCGCGTGCTGACGACCGTGGCCGCCTTCTCCAGCGGCAGCGGCAGGAACTTGCCGCGCTGCGTGAGGAACTCCAGCAGGTTGGCGATGTCGGCGGCCGGCACCTGCTTCTCGAAGCCCTCGGGCATGATCGACTTGGCGGAGGCCTCCATCCGGTCGATGTCTTCCCGCAGCACGACGTGCTTCTTGCCGTCGGTGTCGTACAGCTCGACGGAGGTCTTGCTCTCCGAAGCGAGCAAGCCCGTCAGCGTGCGGCCGTCCTGAGTCAAGATGGCGTAGCTGCGGAAGTTCCCCTCCACGCTGCGGCTGGGGTCGAAGATGTGCGTCAACAGCTCCGCCTTGGGGTGCACGGCCATGCCGGTCAGGTCCGGCCCGATGGAGACGGTGGCCGCCACGCCCTGGGCCGGCAGCACCGTCTCGCGCAGCGAAGCGGCCACGCTGCCGTGCGTGTGGCACTTCGAGCAGTTCTTGAGAAACACCTGCTTGCCGGCCGCGGGGTCGCCGGTGCGCTTGGTCAGCGGCATCAGCTCGTCGATCACTTTCTGCCGATCGGGACTGGGCAGCCCGCCGCCGCGCTCCAGCAGCTTCTTGGCTTTGGTGGCCAGTGCCTTGTCCGAATGCGAGGCCAGCGATTGCTTTTGATCAAGCGATAAATCGGCCAGTTGCAGCTTGCCCTGATCGAGGCCATCGACGAGGGCGGCCGTCCATTCTGCTCTCGACAAAAGAACTCGCACCGCAACCGTCCGCGCCGCCGGCGTGAGGGTCGGCGTCGTCTTGACCAGCGCCGGCCCGACTTCAGCGGCCTCGCTGCGGCCGACGGCTTCGATCAGCCCGGCGGTCAACTGCGGCGAGGTCTGCGGCGTGATCAGCGATAGGAGCTTGTTGGCGGTGGCGGAGTCGGACTTGCGGAAGTCGATCAACTGGGCGGCCGCGGATGCGCGGGCATCGTCGGTTTGCTTGGCGTCGCTGAGCTGCTTGAGGAAGCCAGCCGCGATCTCGGCGGTGTATTTGTCGAGGGCTTTGCTGCCCCAGCGGGAGGCCAGCGCGGCGAACTGACCGCGTACCGCGGGGGCGAGCCTCGGTAGGATTTCGACCATCAGTTTTTCGTCCATGTCGGTCAGTTGCGGCAGCTTGTCCTTGGCCCAACCTCGGGCGAACCCGGAGACAATCGCCGCGGACATTTTTTCGTGCGACTCGCGAATTGCGGCCAGCAATCGAGATATGCTCGCGCGCCTGGGAATACCTCGGGCATAATGCTCCGCGACCCGCTCGGTGACCAATAACAGGTGTGCAGGGGGCGACTCGTCGCGCGGAGCCGGCGCGCTGACGGCGATCAAAAACGGGAAATCGTGCGCTGCCGCCGCTGCCGTCGCCGCCTCGACGAGCCACTGATCGTCCCAATCGTCTGGTTTCTGCAGTGCAGCCGCCAGCCGTCTTGCCGCCGACATCGCGCAGGGCTGTTCGGCCATCGCCAACAATGCCGCCAGCCGAACTTGTGATCGAGCAGCGTGGGATGCGCCGGCACCTAGATCGAAGACGCCCGCGTCGCGTACCCGGTCATGCAGTCCCTTTAGCAGCGGAACGTTGTGATCGCCTCGCTCCAACAGCAGCCGCTGCGCGTGCCGGCGCCAGAACATGTTGTCGTTTTTGAGCGTGGCGACGAGCTTCTCCGACGTTGCGCCGGCAAGCGTGAATGGCTTGTTTGCTTTGGGTTCTTCGGACGGCGGCGAGCCCGGTCGCGTTAGCGCCGGGAGTTCTCGGGGCGCTGACGCGACCCCGCTCGCCGGAGCCGCCGTGTAGACCACTCGGTACACTCGGCCGTGTTTCTTGTCTCGCAGGTCGGTTTCGTAGGCGTTCCCCCGGCCGGTGCGGAAGCCGGCGGGCGTGGGGTTGTGCTGCACGATGTAGTTGTACCAGTCGAGCACCCACACGTTGCCGTCGGGGCCGACTTCGGCGGCGATGGGGGCGAACCACTCGTCGTCGCTGGCTACCAGGTTCCAGGCGTTGCGCGAGGTGAACGTGCTGCCGCTGGGCTGGAGCACGAACGTCGCCACCAGGTGCCCCGTCGGCTCGCAGATGAAGGCCGTGCGGTTCCAATATTCCTGGGGGTACGCGCGGGCCGTGTAGATGGCGTGCCCGGAGCCGGCCGTGAAGTGGCCGTGGAAATCGACCTGCCGCACCTTCTCGGTGATGGGGTGCATCTCGGCATTGCCGGCGATGCCGTCCAGGACCGACGACGACCAGCCGCGGACGCGCTCGTAGTAGCGGTTGGGGATCGTCAGGTGGACGCTGGGGTTGCCGTTGGCCGTGGAGCCGAAGATGTGCCCCTCTTCGCTGATGCCCAGGCCCCAGGAATTGTTGTTGGTGCTGCGGAGGAATTCGAGCTTGGTGACCTGTGGTCCGGTCACTCCGTGACCGGATTTCGGGTCACGGAGTGACCCGTCCACCTTGAAGCGGTAGAACCCCTGCTTAAACGAGTGCTTCTCGCCCGCCACGGTCCCCTCGAAACCGCTGTAGCCGACGATGCCGTAGTACCAGTTGTCCAGGCCGTATTGCAGGTTGCTCGGCCCGGCGTGGGTGTCGCCGGTGCCCCAGCCGGTGAACAGGATTTCGCGGACGTCGGCCCGGTCGTCGCCGTCGGTGTCTTTGAGGAACAGCGTGTGTGGCGCCTGGTGGACGATCACGCCGCCGTATCCGAAGGTCAGGCTGGTGGGGATGCTCAGCTTGTCGGCGAAGACGGTGAACTTGTCGGCTCGGCCGTCGCCGTCGGTGTCTTCGCAGATGCGGATGCGGTCGTGGCCGTTGCCCTCGCGCTGGCGGTCGTTGGGGTAATCGACCGTCTCGCAGAGCCAGAGCCGGCCGCGTTCGTCCCAATTCATGGCGATCGGCTTGCCCAGCGGCGGATCGGCGATCATCGACTCATCGAGGAACAGCTTCACTTCGAAGCCGACCGGCGTGACGATGTGCTTCAGTGACTCTTCGGCCGGCAGCGGCTTTTGCATCCTGGTGATCGGTTCGCCCAGGGCGCCCCAGTTGCGGCCAGCCGGATAATTCGGCACCTTGGCCCCTTCGACGTACTCGAAGGGCTTCACGTCCTTGCGGAGCGGCGTCATCTCCGGCGAATCGGCGAAGGCCGGCACCTTGCCCGGATCGTCGCCGCAAGCCCAGCGGATGCCGCGCTCGATCAGGTTCTGAAAGCCGGGGTTGCCCCAGGTCCGCTCGTCGTGCCCCCAAGCGGTGTAGAACACGCGGCCCTTGCCATGCGTGCGGACCCAGGTCCAGGGCTCACCTTGGTCGCCCATCAGGGGGCTTACGCCCCCCGCTCGCCGGTCCTTGCGATACTCCAGCACGATGCGGTCCTTCTCGTTGTGCTTGGTGTGCACATAGGTCTCATCCCAGCTTTCGAAGCCGCGGTAGCCTCGCATCAGTGGGTGCTTGGCGCCGGTCTCCGTCGGACCGACGCGGAAGACCCCCGTGCCGTGCCGCTGGAACTGGGCGCCGACCAGCTCGATGTACTTGGGCGAGTTGAGGAAGCAGTACGACGCGCAGTGGATCGGGATGAAGCCGTGGCCGCTGGCGACGTAATCGAGCAGCGCCTGCTCCTGCTCCGGCGCGATGCGTTCGGTGTTGGCATAGATCAAGAGACCGGCGTAGCCCTCCAGCGTCTTGGCGTTGAGGTCCGCCAGCTTGTCGGTGTAGGTCAGCTCGATGCCCCGCTCGGCCATGACGGGTTTCAACTGGCGGAACCGGGCCGGCGGCTGGTGATGGCCATTATCGCCCAGGAACAGCACGCGCAGCGGCTTGGCCGGCTCGGCGGCCGAGACCATCGCCGCAGCGAGAACTGCCGCACAGAAAGGCATAGGCAACGGGATACGGTTCGCGCGGCGCATGGGCGAATGACCTGCGAGAGGATGGACCGGCCCAGAATGCAGCCATGTTAACCCGCTGGCCGCGAGACTTGAAGTAGGACAGTGGGCCTTGTGTGGACAACTCGCTCTGCGAGTTGCCGTTCGACTCCCGACCCCTTTGCCCGGCCGAGCCGCTTTGCGCGCAAGCTGCTTGAGCCGTGCCGCTTTCGGCAACTACACTGGGACGACGTGCACTTTGATCTTCAGCGCAGGGGAGCTTTCCGGATGTCGAACCGTTATTTGCGGCGTGGATGGGCGATGCTGCTGTTCGTCGGCCTGACCGCTGGTCTGGCGAGCATCGACTGGGCCGACGCCGACTCGCCGAAGCCAGCCGCGGCCAAGCCGGGCGACGCCAAGCAGCCCTCGCCGGCCAAGCCCAAGCCCAGCCAACCTGTCTTGGAACAGCCGAATCCCGTGCCCCTGGCCGAGGCCGCCAAGCGGATGACGCTGCCTGCGGGTTTTACCGCCACGCTGTGCGCCGGCGAGCCGGAGGTGCGGCAGCCGATCGCCATGGCCTTTGACGACCGCGGCCGGCTGTGGATCGCTGAGTGCTATTCGTATCCCAATTGGAAAGAGAAGGGAAACGATCGCATCCTGATCTTCGAGGATACCGACGGCGACGGCCGCTTCGACCGCCGCAAGGTGTTTTGGGACCAGGGCAATTACCTCACTGGCCTGCTGCCGGGCTTCGGCGGCGTGTGGGTTTGCTGCTCGCCGCACTTGCTCTTCATTCCGGACCGCAACGGCGACGACGTGCCCGATGGGCCGCCGCAGGTGGTGCTCGACGGCTGGTCGAACAAGGGCGTGCACAACGTGCTCAACGCCCTGGCCTGGGGGCCGGACGGCTGGCTCTACGGCTGCAACGGCATCACCGCCCCGTCAAAGGTCGGCAAGCCCGGCACGCCGGACGACAAGCGGCTGGATATCAATTGCGGCATCTGGCGCTACCACCCCACGCGCGAAGTGTTCGAGGTCGTCTGCCACGGCACGACCAACCCCTGGGGGCTGGACTTCAACGACTGGGGCGAGGCCTTCTTCACGAATTGCGTGATCGGCCACCTCTGGCACATGATCCCCGGCGGCCACTACAAGCGGATGTTCGGCAACGACTACAACCCGCACGTCTACGACCTGATCGACGCCTGCTCCGATCATCTGCACTGGGGTGGCGGCGAGTGGACGACGTCGCGCGGCGGCAAGGGCGTGCACAGCGCCCCCGGCGGCGGGCACGCCCATTCCGGCGCGATGGTCTACTTGGGCGACAGTTGGCCGGACGACTATCGCAACTCGCTCTTCCTCTGCAACATCCACGGCAACCGTGTGAACCACGACCTGATCGAGCGTCGTGGCTCCGGCTACGTCGGCCGCCACGCGCCCGACTTCCTGCTGGCGAACGACGAGTGGTTCCGCGGCATCAACCTGACGTACGGACCGGATGGCTCGGTGTACGTCATCGACTGGTCCGACACGGGCGAGTGTCACGAGAAGGACGCCCACGGGGCGCACCACGACAGCGGCCGCATCTACAAGATCGCCTACGGCACGCCGCGGCCGGTGACGGACGTGAACCTCAGCAAGCTGACGAGCGACGAGCTGGTCAAGCTCCAGCTTCACCGGAACGACTGGCACGTGCGGCATGCCCGGCGGCTGTTGCAAGAGCGCGCCGCCGCGGGGCAGAACATGCTGGCCGTACACGTGGCGCTGCACGCGATGTTCGAGCAGCAGACGGACGTGACCCGCAAGCTGCGGGCGCTGTGGGCGCTGTACTGCACCGGCGGCCTCGATGAAGCTTTCCTTCGCAAGCAACTCGATCACGAAAACGAATACGTCCGGGCTTGGGCGATCCGCCTGTTGTGCGACGAAAGGCCGCCGAGCGATCGGGCCTTGGCCAAGTTCGTGTCGATGGCCGGCGGCGACAAATCTCCGCTCGTGCGGCTCTACTTGGCCTCGGCGTTGCAGCGCATCCCGCTCGATCACCGCTGGGGCCTGGCCGGCGCCCTGGCCGCCGGCGAAGAGAACGGCAAGGACCAGAACCTGCCGCTGATGATCTGGTATGGCATCGAGCCGCTCGTGCCGACCGACAAGGCCCGCAGCGCGAAGCTGCTGGTGGCTTGCAAGATTCCCCAGGTGCGGCAGTTCATCACACGACGGCTGGCGCTGAAGTAGGCTAGGCCGGCTCGATCTCCAGGATCGGCTTGCACTCCCCATCCCGCGCGAAGCGGCCCAGCAGGAACTCGCTGTAGGTGTTCAGGCCCAGCAGCGTGCGGTTGGCCGGCCCGGTGAGCGAGCGGTAGACGACCCACTGCTCGCGGCCGATTTGCACTCGGAATGCGGCGGCGGTGTCCGGGGGCTGATTCTGCCGATTCTCCGCCACGGTGAGCCGCCGCCAGGTCAGCGGGCGGCCGCAGCGACGCGCGTTGAGGTCCAAGATGAGCGGCGCGTAAAACGCCTTGCCGCGCGCGGCCAGGCGCAGCTCCAGGTGCTCGCCGTGGAGATGCAGGCCGCCGCCACGGCCGTCGGTTTTCCATTCGCCCAGTGCCAGCGGAATCACCGCCGCGCCGCGGCCACCGCCGTGCAGGCGGCCGTCGCGCGTCTCGTCGGCCGGCGAAAAGCTCACGCCCGCGGCCAGCGGAAGTCGCGAGCGATACTCCCACGACGCCTGCGGCGTCGCCGGCGCGACATGATTGGACGACCCGGCTCCGGCCATCGCGGATGGCCCCTCGCCCGGACCCGCTTCCCGGAGGGGCGAGGGAGTCATGGAATTGACGTTAGTTACCGCATCGGCCATCAGCAGCAGCCGCGCCTCGCGGGCCAGGAGCAACTGCCGCTCGATGCGCACGCCGCGCTCGAGGTTCAGCTCCAGCTCCAAATAGTCCATGGCCTCGTCGGATTCCCAGCAGATGCTCTCCCAGCGGCCGGTCGGGGCGACCGGCTGACCGTCGAGGCGGATTTCCGTCTCGATGCGTCCGGCGAGCAAGACGTCGTGACCGCTGGAGAGCTCGATCGACACCGCGTCCGCGCCGAAACCGGCCACCAGCAGCGGGCTGCCGCGCCGCCAGTCGCAACGAAGAACGGCCACCTGGGAGCGCTCGGAGCTGAAGCCCGCGTGCGGAAGCGACCCGCTCGCGCGACGCGCGGCGGGGCGGCCGGTGGTCTTCCGGGCTGTCTTCGCAGTCTTCTTGGCCCCG
>JBGQHD010000042.1:0-12853 GCA_041497795.1 Planctomycetia bacterium | reverse complement strand
CGATGGCCTTGTGGTAGGCGGCGATGGCCCCCTCCACATCGCGCTTGTCATGCATCGCTAGGCCGAGGTTGTTGTGGGCGATGGCGAAATTGGGGTCCAGCTCAATGGCCTTGCCGAAAGCGGCGATGGCCCCCTCCACATCCCCCTTGGCACGCAGGGCGTTGCCGAGGTTGTTGTGGGCCGCGGCGAGCGTGGGGTCCAGCTCGATGGCCTTGCGGTAGGCGGCGATGGCGCCCTCCACATCCCCCTTGGCACGCAGGGCGGCGCCGAGGTTGGTGTGGGGCGCGGCATTCGGATCCAGCTCGATGGCCTTGCCGAAGGCGGCGATGGCGCCCTCCACATCCCCCTTGGCACGCAGGGCGGTGCCGAGGTTGTAGTGGGCCATGGCGCGCTCGGGATCTAGCTCAATGGCCTTGCGGAAGGCGGCGATTGCTCCGTCCACATCCCCCTTGTCACCCAGCGCATTGCCGAGGTTGGTGTGGGCCATGGCGGCCTGCGGGCGGGCGGCGACCGCCGCTCGGAGATGCCCGACTCGCTCCTCGACCGCTTCTGTGTCGTCGACCGCCGCGCGCCGAACTCCTGTTCGCCGGCCCAGCACCTCCGCCAGAATGAAATGCGCCCAGAAGTCGGCCGGGTACAGGCGTACTGCCCGCCGCAGCACGCGCACCGCGGCCTCGTCCGCCGACTGCTCATGCAACGCCGTCGCCAGCAGTACCAGGCTGACGACCGACAACTCCGCGGTCAGCGTCTCTTGTTCGAGTGTCTCCAGCGCCTTCCGATACGGGGCCGCCCGGAACCGCCGCCGCCAGGGATCGTCGTCCACGTCCCCGGCCACCCGCCGCAGCCGCTCCTTGAGCTGGGGGTCTGTCACGCAGAACACCCAGTCGTCCAGGGCCAGCGCCGCTACCTTGCGCAGCTCGGGCCGCAGCCCCAACAGGCGCTGCGCGGTCTGTTCCGGCTCCGTCCGCAGCACGTCCAGGCCGAACGTAGCGAACGCCTGTTCGTAGGCCGCCGCGCTGGCTCCATGGTCCAGAAACTGGCTCCACTCGGGGGTCGCCTTGCGTGCCATGCGGGCTTCGTCCAGGTCGGCCAGCAGCCGGATTTCGCTTCGCGCTTGCTGTAGCCGCTGCCGCAGGTCGGCCGGTCCCACGTCGCCGAGTCGCTGGGCCGCCTGATCCAAGACCAGCTCCGCCTCTTTCCAGCGAGTCTGCGCCGTGAGGTCGTCTACCTTGTCCAGGGCCGCCAGCACGGTCTGCCGGCGCTCCGTCTCCTGCACCGCGAGCTTGCTTTGGAACCACAGCCAACCGCCGGTAACCACCGTGATGGCCACGGCCGCGGTCAGCGACCAGGCCACCGTCAGCCGCCGACGCTTGCGCTCCTCTTGGGCCTTGAGCTGTGCCTGCGCCCGCTCCAGCTCCGCCTGCCGCAGACGCGCCTCGACCGATTCCAAGTAGGCCGTCAGCTTCGCCGCCAGCACGCCAGCGTCGCGCGGCCGTGCGTCGGGATCGGGTGCGAGGCAGTCTTTGGCCACGGCGATGAGGTCCGTGTCTGCGCCACAGGCCGCCAGCCGCTGGAAGGCATCGGCGAGCTCCGTCTGCTGCGCGCGACGGAAGATCTCCTGCCGGTCACGCCCCACATAGGGCGGCGCGCCGGTGAGGATGACGCACAGGATCGCGCCCAGCCCAAACACATCGGCCCGCTCGTCCAGGGCCTCGATCTCGCCCCGCGCCTGCTCCGGCGGCATATAGGCCGGCGTGCCCAACACCTGGCCCGCCCGCGTGAGACGATCGGCGGAGTGCGGCGCTTCTGGCGGCGTCGCGGGCTGTGTTTCTTCCAATGGGCCGGGAATTTCCGCCGTGGTTTCAAGAGACACCGGCGCCGCGGCGGCACTGTAGGGTGCGCTGTGCGCACCCAAATCGGCGTCGTCCGCGAACTCGCTTTCGTGCGCGGAGCGCACGCTACGGTCGTCGCCGGTGCGCAACCGCGCCGCCAGGCCCCAATCCATGACCTGCACTTCGCCGAAGGCGCCCACCATCACGTTGAGCGGCTTGAGATCGCGGTGGATCACGCCCTGCGAGTGCGCGTACGCCATCGTCTGGGCGATCTGCTCGAAGATCTTCAAGAAGCGTGGCAGGTCGGTCTGGGGTGTGGGCCGCTCTTGCAACAGCTCCGCCAGCGTGCGGCCCTCGATGAGCTTCATGGCCAAGAACGGCCGGCCATCGGCCAGGCGGCCGATTTCGTGGACCGGCGGGATGCCTGGGTGCTGAAGTTGCCCCGTGATGCGGGCCTCTTCGAGGAACCGTTCTTCGCGGTCGCCGCCAGGCTCGCGGCAAAGCATCACCTTGATCGCCAGCGGCCGCTGCAAATCCACATCAATCGCCCGCAGCACCATGCCCATACCGCCGCGGGCGATCTCACCCATGACCTGGTATCGGCCGCCTGGCAGCTCCGACAGCGTGCTGGACGATTCGGCCGCAGGCGAGGCGCCAGTCGAGGCGTATGACACGGTGGCGGGGAACTCCTGGCCCATGTTGCCTGGCCCGGCCAATGGAGAAGCCGCACCTGGCGCCGGGTCCGGCCGTGTTTGCAAATCTGGTTTTGCTGGCTGAGTCGGCTCATTCATGCGCGAGTTACCCCCCCACGGGACGTGCTGGCCCGGATTCCTACAAGTCATGCTATGGCAGCACGGACCCCAACGCCAGGATCAGGTTCGGCCGGGCGTCACGGACGATGGCAGGTCTTGGCCAACATGGCGCACCGTGGTCAAGCCGCTGCTGCACCATGAGCGGCTTCCGGGGCAAGCAACTCTTTACAGCAGTTCTGGGGAAGAAAAGGGGGACATTCTACTTTGCGACGGATCGCCTACCAGCTTATCGCACCGCGATTGGGCCAAAGGCCGGCAGCGGCATGTCGTTGTCGTCGACAATGTTGACGTGCGGGGCGGGCCCGGCTCCGTAGTAGAGGGCCAAATCCTGACTTGGCGCCCCGGTGCTGTGCAGGATCACGGCGCTGGGCCTGGCCGCGTCGAAATCGATCTTGTAGATCCAGTCCACCCCTTGGCCCGTTGTCTTGTGCTTCAGAACAAACCTGCCGGTCTTCCCGCCGCCCGCAGCTTTCCGTGACCCCGGTGAATTCCACGATGAGCGTGAGACGGGGCGTGCACCGACGGCCGACGGTCGCTGATTTCAGCCGAATCTCGACGCTCAGCGCGCAGGCCGCGGCAAAGAAGGAGGTGTAGGCGAGCGATCGCACCTTATGGCGAGGTCAAGCCGGGGAGGAAAAGGGGGACATTCAACTTTGCGGACGGGTGGCTGGGGCTGCAGCGCTAGCGACTGGCAGGGCCAGCGGCACTCGTGCGTACGCTCGTCGCGGGGCGAAATCGCCGTCCATCGTCACCACCGACCCTGCGTCGGTGGATCAATGACTGGCAGCTACCCCGAGGTGCGCGGAGGGCAGGCCACCACCGACCTCGTGTCTAATGGCACGAGATTAAGCTGCAAGTCGTTTTCTGGCTTGGTGTCTGGGTTTGGTTAGGTACGAGTATTTCTGCTGGCGTTTCTTCACGGCGCGAGGTTCTTTACGACCGGGACGTTTTGTCAATCGGCAGCGAGCGATGGCCTGCAGCAGTTCTGCTTCGAGCCGGCGGTGCTCGGCTCGCGATGTCGTGTCCAGATACGGGGCAAAGTTGTGGATCAGAATCTTGGCGGCGGTGAAGCTCAAGGTGCGTGGCGCCGGGCCGTGCACGGCAGCAGCCTGCGCCATCCGCACGCGAACGAGATTGTAAGCCAGCAAGTGGGTCCACAACTCTTTGCGAACCATCTGCGGAGTCTTGCAACGCAGGTGGCCCATGCCCAGCGCTTGCTTGATCGAACGCAGGTCGAGCTCACAATGCCACCTTTGGGAGAACAGATCGGTCAGGTCTTTGGCCGGGTACGGCTGCGGATCCAACAGCGTCGTCACGATCACCACCTTCCGCGTGCGATAACCTGGGCGGCGAACCGTCACGCGGACTTCACGGATGTCGATCTCCTCCGGCAGCGACTCCCATTCTTGCTTGCTGTTGTACCGCGAGGCGTCGTACTTAGGTTTCTTCCACACGACCACGTGATCGTCTGGCCCCAGCTTGCGACCGCGGCGAAAATCGCAGTGCCGCGACTGCTTCTTGCCGAACACCACGTCGATGCCGCGGGCCTTCAGCAAAGCGATATCGCGGTACGCGTCGTCCCCCAGCACAATGTCGTTGGGTTCCAAGGCATCCCAAGTCTCGCGAAACAGGCTCTGTTCCCCTGTCTTTTTGCCACGACACGCGCCCACCGCACACTCCAGCACCGTGCCGACGGACAACGACAGGACCACCACAAAGCGCAGGATGGGAAAGCCCAAGCCGGCTTTCTGATTGCGGCTCTGCGGATAGGCCGCTTGGTTTTCCCGTGTGTCGGCCATCGTGGCGGTCGAACCGTCGACGATCTTCACGTGCCGTTCTTTCCACAACCACTCCGAGCGCGCCAGGCGATTGAGTTCCCGACCGGTCTCTCGCGTCAAGTTGGCAATCAGCGGCTCCGGCAGACGACTGCGCGCCTCACAGTAGCTGCTGGTGTCCGACGAACACGCTTTCTCTCCCCGGACGACCCGATCCGCCACCACGCGACTCACGGCGTCCTCGCAGGACGAATCCTTTCTGGCAATGACCTGCGACAAGAAGGCCCACAGCGTCACCATCGGGCTGAAAATCCGGTCGCGAAACTCAACCTTCTCAGCCTCCAAGGCAGCCAAAATCCTCTGCTCATTCAACAACTCTCGGAACGGCAACGCCTCAGACGATTCCAAGCTTTGGCGTTCCAACTGGACCTGACCCAGCGCCGATTCCTTGGTACGATTTGCCATCCGTGGCCTCCTTTGTCCTTTGGGCGATTCAGCACCCTCGAAGGATCACAAAGGAGGCCATTTTCGTCCATCTCAGCCACGGAAAACACCTTACGCTTAATCTCGTGCCATTATACACGAGGTCGGTGGTGGCCTGCCCTGCGGGGCACGTCGGGGTAGCTGCCAGTCATTGGTCCACCGACGCAGGGTCGGTGGTGACCAATGGACGGCGATTTCGCCCCGCGACGAGCGTACGCACAAGTGCCTCAGCCTTACTCGCCGCTCGTCTTCACTCCGCTTCCAGCTCTTGGGCCAGCAGACAATAGCGGAGCGAGCGCGCCACGCGGCCGAAACGCAGGCTCAAGAGATCCAGCGGCAGGTTGCTGACCAGCGGCCGCAACTCGGCGACCAGGTGCGTGGCCGAGCGGGCGCAGATAGTCTGATGGTTGAGCGACAGGGTCAGCTCCAGGGCGAAATCCTCGCCAGCGGCCCCTCTGCGCCACGACTTGCGGCCGATTTGCAGACGGATGCGGTCCGGCTCGATCGCCAGCACCTGAGCGTCCTGGTCGGCCACGAAGGTGGCCATCTTGGGGCCGAGGATGCCTTGCGGCAGCCAGGCCATGAAATGAAATCGCATCACGCCCGACGGCAGCTCGATGGCCGGCGTGTGCGCTGCGGGCGGCGTGTGATTGGCAACGGCGTGCTGCATCGGAATCTCCTCGCGGGCTGCGGACCACCAATCGCGGAAGCGGCTCAAGAAGGGGGCCGCGGCAGCTAATGAAGGCAATGCTCGTGCCGCGACAGCGGCATCCGCCAGCGAGGCGCGCGGCGAACGGGCGAAAGCTGCTGTGTCCGCAAGAGCTTGGGCCGCGCCGCGCTGGCAGCAACGCTCGCGGGGGCCGTTGCCACGGATAGACAAGCCGCCTCGCTCAGGTGGCGTGCAGGCAACAGATGTGGCCAAGCGGCAACGAAGACACTAGCCCGACGCGCCAGCGAGGGAGACGTGCGAGCGACTCGGAGTTCCGCCGTGCCAATCCCTCGCTGGCGCGTCGGGCTGGTGCGATGGTGCGATGGGCGACAACTTGACCCTACGCCACGCCCCCACTAGAGTGGCCCGGCCCTCGGTCCGGCCCGATCGGCCGGGCTAGCATCCGCACCCCAGCCAGCAGTCGCTTCATGCCCGCGGTTTCCACGGCGCCCTTGCCTCCGATGGCCCGCCCGGTCGGCGTGCAGCCGGTCCGCACGAAGGTGCTGTTCGTCACCACGGCTCAGCGCGTCGGCGGCTGGCTGGCCGAAGCGCTCTCGGCCGAAGGACTCTGCGAGCTGCGTTTGGAGGAGGTCGCTGGGGCGGTCGGCGGATTGTCGCGGCTGCGCGACGAAATCTTCGACGCCGTGCTGGTGAGTCATGTGCCCGGCGAGCTGGACGCTCTGGCGTTTCTGCACGCGGTGCGGACCGGCGGTTCGGAAGAGCCGGTGATCGTGCTGGGCCTGCAAAGCGAGCAGGAGCTGTCGGCCGCGGCGTTCGAGGCCGGCGCCGACGCGTACGTGTGCGTCAATACGGTCACGTCGCGGACGCTCAATCACCTGGCGACGCGGGCCGTGCAGCGGCATCGGCTGCTGCGCGAGAACCGCCGCCTGACGCAGGCCGAGCGGCAGCGGCTGGACCGTGAGCACGCCGAGGCCCGGCACTTGCTCGATGAGCTGGGCTCCATCGCGGCCGATTTGGAGCGGCTGCGAATGTCGGCCGCCGGGACGGGCCGTTCGCACGCCATGCCCGAGGGCCCGCTGCCGCCGGAGCTGTTCGCCCATTACCGCGAGCTGCTGCGAGCGCACGTCATCATGGGCTCGGGGAACTTGGCCGAGGAGGTGTATTCGCTGGCCGAGCTGCTGACCTCGGCCGGCATCGGCGCCCGGCAAGCCCTCGAGCTTCACCTGGGGGTGCTGGAGGAATCGATCGCGGGATTGGGCAACCGCAGCGGCCGGCACGTGATGACGCGGGCGAACCTCTTGCTGCTGGAGCTGGTCTCCCACTTGGCCGAAGGCTGCCGCCAACGGTATGGTGAGCGGAAGTCGCCGCCCCAGCAGAAGCATCTGCCGGGCTTTGAGCGAGTGCCTGCGGCGATTCAGCAAGAGTGAATCGGCGGCGAGGCGCCGATCTCTTCCTTCGTGCTCGTTCTCGTACTCGTGCTCGATGGTCGCGCACTTAGGCGGGACATTAGCTTCCAACTTGCGGTTTCGCGCACCGTGCCATGCAACCATCGACTGATCCCCGCCGCACTGACGAGCAAACCACGGTCGCCGAGCTGCGGGAGGACCTCCGCCGGTTCGTGGACGAGCGCCAGTGGCGCGCGTACCACACGCCCAAGAACCTGGCCATGGCCCTGGCCATCGAGGCCGCCGAGCTGATGGAGCACTTCCAATGGCTGACGCCCGACGAGGCCCTCGCCGTGCCGAGCCAGCCCGAGAAGCTCGCGGCGGTCGGCGAAGAGCTGGCCGACGTCATCGGCTATGCGTTGGCACTAGCCAACGAGCTGGACATTGACGTGGCCACGACGATCCGGGCCAAGATGGCGAAGAACGAGCGGAAGTACCCGGTGGAGCAGTGCCGGGGGCGGTATGAGAAACCACGAACGAGCGAGTAACCAAGCACCCCGGCTGCTGGCAGCAGCCGGGGTGCTGATCTATGAACGCGATTTGCCTGGTCATCGATCGGCTGCATTGCGGCTACCTGGGCTGCTACGGCAACGCCTGGGTCGGCACGCCGGGCTTCGACGGCTTGGCGGCCGAGGGCTTCGTGCTTGACCGGGCGTACATCGATTCGGCCGCGCTGGAGTCGCTGTGTCGTTCGTATTGGCTCGGCGAGCATACCCTTGCACACGAAAGACAAGACGGACGGATTGGAAATCCGTCCTACAGTCTTCCGCAGTTGCTGTCGGCGGCTGGCGCTTCGACGACGCTGGTGACCGATGCCGCGGAAGTGGCCGGTCATCCTCTTGCGGGGGGCTTCGGCCAGTGCGAGGAAGTTCCGACCGATTGGCCCAGACGCCCGGCCGCCGACTTGGAAGACACGCATGCGGCGCGGTTTTTCGCGGCGGCACTCGATGCTCTGCGCGACGCACGGCCGCCGTTCCTTCTGTGGCTGCACTCTCAGGGGATGGCCGGCCCCTGGGATGCGCCGCGCGAGATGCGGGAGCGCTACGCGACCGAGGAGGACCCGCCGCCGCCGGATTTCACGCGGCCGCCGGCCATGCGGCTGCCGGCGGACCCCGACCCTGACGAGCTGCTGGGCATCCGCCAGGCCTATGCGGCACAAGTCGCCGTGTTGGACTCGTGCGTTGAAGCGCTCGCCAGCGGCCTGCGTGAATCGAAGCTGGCCACTGATACGCTATTCATCTTGCTTTCGGCCCGCGGCTATTCGCTGGGAGTGCACGGCTGCGTTGGCTCGCCGCCGGGCGAGGCGGAGCCGCTGTACGGCGAGCTAACCAGCATTCCTTGGCTGCTGCGGTTTCCCGACGGCCTGGGTGCCGCGGACCGCAGCGGCGCGCTCGTGCAGCCGCCGGACTTGTTTGCCACGCTCCTGGATTGGTTTCAGTGTGGTCCGCTCGCTCCGCGAGCGGACGTGGGGCAGGCTTTCCAGCCTGCCAGGCAGACAGGAATGTCTGCCCCACAACAGACGGCCGCTGGAGCGGAACGCCAACTTGCAGAGCAAGTTGGCCACACGAGCTTGCTGCCCCTCGTGCGTGGCGAGGTGCAGACGATCCGAGACCGGGCCGCGATTGTCTCTCCCGGCGAGCGAGCGCTGCGCACTCCAGCGTGGTATGCGCGCTTCGTCGGCCCGGAGGTGGCCGAGCTCTACCTTAAACCGGACGACCGCTGGGAGGTCAACGACCTGGCGCGCCGTTGCCCGGAGGTGGCCGAGGCGATGCGCAAGGCCCTGGACGATTGCCAATCGACCTCGACGCCGGAGCGGAGGGAGTTGGACGAGATCCTCGTGCAGGGCGTGCACTGACCATCAAGACGACGAACACGTGGCCGCGTCTCTCCGAGACGCGGACACGAGTCTCGGAGAGACTCGTCCACGTGACGGTCGCGAGGCTCAGCCGATCGTCGCCCCGGCGTCCTTCAGCTCCGGCAGCACCGCCGGCAGCTCCAGGATGAACCGGCTGCCTTTCTCCGGCTCGCTTTCTACGACGATCCGGCCGCCGTGCTCCTGCATGATCTTTTGGCTCACCGGCAAGCCCAGCCCGGTGCCGCGGTTGTGCTTGGTGGACATGAACATCGTGAAGATCTTCTCCAGGTTCTCCGGCGAGATGCCGGGGCCGTTGTCCTCGACGAGGATGCGGGCCAGGCTCTCGTCGGCCGAGTAGCTCGTGGAGACTTTGATCTGCGCCGCGGGGCGTCCTTCCGTGGCATCGATGGCGTTGCTCACCACGTTGAGCACGGCGCGGTGCAGCGCCTCGGGGTCGAAGGTCAGCACCGGCAAGGCGCCGCCGGGCTGCCAATCCAGGGCCACCTTGGCGTCGGCGGCCCGCTGCCGCATCAGCTCGACTACCTCGCCGACCACGGTGTTCAGGTCGGCCGGCAGCAGCTCCGGCTCGCGCTGCTTGCTGTAGGTGAGCATGTCCATCACCAGGTCGGAGATGCGCTTCTGGTTGCGCTCCACGAACTCCCAGCCCTGGCGGATCATGTTCTCGTCGTGGCGCCGCAGGCCGTCCTCGATCAGGAAGCTGCTGGCCCGCACGCCTTGCAAGATGTTCTTGATGTGGTGCGAGAGCGTGGCGATCGTCTGCCCGACAGCGGCCAGCCGCTCGGCCTGCACCATGGCTGAATAATACCGCGTATCTTCGACGGCCAGCGCCGCCTGGTGGGCGATGGCGATCAAGAGCTGCAGATGCTGGTCGTCGAACCGGTTCGCGGGGGCGCCGGCCCGCAGCACCTGCTGCGCTGGCGTGGTCGTGTCGAGGTAGATCACGCCGACCACGTCGTAGCGGCCCTGCATCGGCGCGCAGATGGCCTCGCGGATGCCCAGGCGGAGGATGCTGGCCTCGGGGTTGAAGCGGTCGTCCTCTTGGGCGTTGCTGGTGAGCACGCCCTGCTTGTTCTCAACCACGTAGTCGAGGATCGAACGGCTGATGTTCAGCTTGCCGTTCTCTTCTTTGCCGCGGCGGCTGCGGTGCACCTTGGGGCGCAGCTCGCCCGTTTCGGCCTCGACCAGCATGATGCAGCCGTGATCGGCCTCGACCGATTCGAAGATGAGCTGCATGATCCGCTGGAGGAGCTGGTCGATGTCCAGCGTGTGGCTCACCGCCAGGGCAGCGCGATAGATCACCTCCAAATGGCTGCGCGCCCGGGCCAGCCAGGGAGCGTCGGCCGAGCTGCCCTGGCCGAGCAACTGGCTGCCGTCGCTCTGGCTCATCGAGCGGATGATCCGTGATTGGCCTTCGGCGGCCGTTTGCTCGACGATGCCAACGCGCTCCTGGAGCCGGCCGCTCGACTCTTCGATGAGCCCGGTGAAGAGCATCATCGTGCGGCCCAACTGCACCTGGTCGCCGGTGGCCAACTGCTGTGACCTGACGCGGATGCCGTTGACGAACGTGCCGTTGGAGCTGTCCAGATCGGCGACGACGAACTGCTCGCCGTCGCGCACCAGCTCGGCGTGCGTGCGCGAGACTTCACGGTCGTGGAGCTGGATCGCATTGGAAGATTCCCGGCCGAGCGTCAGCCGATCGGCTTCCAAATCGAACCGCACCCCCTGGTCGTTGCCGCGAATGACAAACAGCGAAGGCAAGCTGGCCCCCGTTAGTGGCGGTAGTGGAACTCGCCGTGAGACGTAGCCTGACTCTCCCGAGTCGGGCGCCCGACTCGGAGAGTCAGGCTACGGCACACGGAGTGTGCCTACTACTTTAGACGCCGCTGGCCGCGGCCGTGCCCCGCCGCGACGCCAACAGCTCTTCGATTCTACGGATCAGCGGCCCGTAGTGGTACGGCTTGCTCACGAACTCGCCGCAGCCGGTCCGGCGCACGCTGCCCAGCACGATGAGCGATGCCGCGTCGTCACACGAATGCCGGGCAAACTCTTCCGGCCACTTGGCATCGGGCGTCGTGTCAACTTCCAGGTCGAGGATGATCAAGTCGGGATGATGGCGGCGGGCCATCTCCAGGCCGGCCCCGGCGCCGTCGGCCTCGAGCACCTGGGCGCCACGCCGCTCCAGGGCCGTTCGCAGCACCCGGCGAGTTTCTTCGGAATGATCGACAATCAGCACGTTCCGTCGTGCGTCCACAGCGTACCTCCTTGTACTGACGCGACTTACACGTCTACGTGACGCGCAGACGTCAGCATACCGCTTGCCGGCGCAGGTGTCAAAACCGCATTCACGTAGCCGAAGTCGCCAGACTTCGGGCGCCTGAACTCTGGCGAGTTCAGCTACGCGGACAGGTGTCAAAACCGCATTTCTGCGTTACGATGTGGCCATGAGCATCGATTTGTTCTACGGCCATAATGCCTCGCTGCGATTCGAGCTGCCACCGCAAGCACTGGTGGCACACTGCGCCGCCCCGCGCGGCACGCCGATCGCCGATGTGGCCCTCGCCGTCTCGACCGCGCTCTCTGGGCCACTCGGCTATCCGCCGCTGGCCCGGGCCGTGGTGCCGGACGACCGGGTGGTGATTGCGGTGGGCGCTGGCCTGCCGCAGCCGCAGGTGGTGGTGGGCGCGGTGGTCAGGGCACTCGTCGCTGCCGGGGTGACTCCGCCCGATATCACGGTCTTGGGCCAAGTCGAAGCGGACGTCGCGCCCTTGGCCTCCCAGTGGCCGGACGTGCGACGCCTGGTGCACGACCCCGCCGATCGGCGGCAGATGGCCTTTCTGGGGCGCACCAGCGACCAGATGCAGATCATGCTCAACCGGGCACTCGTCGATGCCGACGTCGTCGTCTCGATTGGCTGTCTGCGTCCTACGCAAACGCTCGGCTACAACGGTCCGGCCGGCGGCCTGTGTCCGGCATTTTCCGACGACCCGACCCAGCGACGGTTTCGGGCCTTTCATTGCACCGAATCGGCGCGGCAGCACGCCGAGCGGGCACGGGAGAAGGCGGCCGAGATCGCCTGGCTGCTGGGCGCCCGCTTTTGCGTGCAAGTCGTGCCGGGCCGGGGCGAGGAAATCCTGCACGTGCTGGCCGGCGACGTGGCGGCGGTGGCCGAGCGCGGACAGCCACTGTGCGACGAGGCCTGGCAGTTCGACGACTTGGCACCCGCTGGCTTGGTGGTGGTCGCCGTCGAGGGAGGAGCGGAACAACAGACCTGGGACAACGTCGCGCTGGCCCTGGGCGTGGCGGCCGAGGTCGCCGAACCGGGCGGCGCGATCGCCGTCTGCTCGGAGTTGGCCAGCCCGCCCGGCGAGGCGCTGCAAATGCTGGCCGGGGCCGACAGTCTCGGCGAGGCCGTTCAGGCGATTCGCAAGTCGCCGCCGCGCGACGCACTGGCCGCGCTGCAGTTGGCGCGGGCACTCGCCGATCATCATGTGTACCTGCTGAGCCGCTTACCGAGCCGCGACGTCGAAGAGCTGGGCATGGTCGCCGTCTCGCATCCCGGCGAGCTAACGCACCTGGCCCGCTCGCGGCCGTCGTGCCTGCTCCTCTCCGGCGGCCCGCACGTGCAGACCAGCCGCTGTCTGGACAAGGTGAGAGGGTGACAAGGTGAGAAGATGAACAAGATCGAGGAGCCAACACCACCGTCGGGCTTGCCCCGACGGTGTTATGACTGATCCGCTACCACGCAGCGAACAGAAGCCGCCCAGCCCCGTCGGGCTTGTCCCGACGGATACATGACTTGTCGGCAGGAAGAATCATAACGGCAACTGGCGGCGGTTCAGAGTGGCGCGAGTTGAAGCATGGATTGCCGCCCAGCTACCAAGTCATGAGACCGTCGGGACGAGCCCGACGGGGTTGGCGATGGCGATGGTTGCGGCGGTAGCTGGCCAGTCACGAGACCGT
>JBGQHD010000041.1:0-12871 GCA_041497795.1 Planctomycetia bacterium | reverse complement strand
CCCAGGAACTGGGTGTTAGTCGGCTCGGCGATCGCCAGATCGGTGTAGGCCAGGAAGAGGGCCTCGCCCTCCGTTGCCGGCTTCGCGCCGAGCACCACGCGGCCCTCGGCGGATCCGGTCGGGAGCGTTCGCCAGGGAGTCGCCACTTCGAGGTGCTCGGCGCTCGACGAGGGCGCGGCGGACCAACGCTCGACCAGCGATTTCGCCTCGTCGGGGGCCAACGGCCCGGCCACTGTCCAATGGAGCAGCGCCCCGCTGACGCCTTGCACTTGATCCACGGCGCGCCGCGCCTCCAGCCGCTGGGCGAGTGGAATCTTGGCGTCTTGGCTCCACTTCGACAACATGCCGATCACCTGCGACAGCACCTCGCTGGAGGGATCGCGCGTCGCCACTTCGACAACGGCCCCAGCCTGCGCGGGGCCACCCAGCTCGGCGATGCATTGAAGCGCGGCTGGCCGCGTCTCGCGGTCCGCCAAAGCGGCGACGGCCAGCGGAACAGCACGCGGCTCTTTGAGCAGCCGCAAGGCCTCGAGGCTTGCCCGCCGTACCGCAGGCTCCGTATCGCGGGCGAGGCGCAGCAGCGGCTCGGTTGCCGGGCGGACGGCCAGCTTGCCGGCGACCGTGGCCGCGGCGACTCGCACGCGCGGGTCCTTGTCGGCCAGCAGCGGCCCGACGCGGTCGGCCGCTTCGGCGACGCGAAGTGTGCCCAGGGCCTCCATCGCCGCGGCTCGCACGGCGGCGTCGGCCGAGCTGAGCTTGCCGAGCAGCAGCGGCGAGGGCTTGAGCTCCGGCCGCTGGGCAAGCGCCGCCAACACCGCGGCAAGCACCGGCCCGTCCTCCAGAGAACTGGCCAATTCCGCGAGCTTCGTCTGGCTCGCCGGATCGAGTCCGCCAATGAGTAGCGCCAGCGCGGCCAGGCGATTGGCGACGGTGTGCTCTCGCTGAGCGACGCCCACGGCCAAAATGCCGCGGACGTCCGCCGCCGGGTGATTGCGGAGCGCTTCCAACAAGACGGCGACACAATCGGTCTGCCGCTCGTCGCGCAGCCATTGGCTGAGCGTCGCCAGCCGCGTGGGAATCTTCTCCCGCTGCATGCGGCGCAGCACGGCCAGCCGCACCTCGCGGTCTTGGTCGGCCAGCGCGCGATCCAGCGCTTGCCCGATCGCCTCGGTCCGTTCCCAGGCCACCGTATTGGCCGGGCGAGGCGGCGGGCGGTAGCCCCAATAGGTCCAGGCAACGGGACGTTGATAGATGCGCGTCAGCAGGTCGGCATATTCGCGCCGGCGAGAAGCGGCTTGCTCGCGGCGCAGTCGCTCGATGAGACCATCGGCCACCACATGGTCATGCCGGTCGGCGATGGCCCGCAAGGCCACGGCACGGACCGGCAGAGAATCCGGTTCATCCAAGAGCCTCAGGACCGCCGGCCAGTTGCCGCTTTGCCGCAGGGCCTGCATGGCCGCGTGCGAGATCGCCGGCTCGTTGGTCCTGAGCGTCTCGCGCAGCCAGGCTGGCGCGTCGGCCCAGCGAAGTCGCCCCACGGCGACAATGATCTCCCGCACGACCTGCGGAGCTTGGTCCTTGGCGATCGCGGCCAACCGCTTGGCCAGCTCGACATTGCCCGCGCCGGCGTCGAGACGGTGCTTGGCCAGGACCGGATCGGCCAGGTCGGCCACGGCACGCACGGCTTGGGCTCGCACGCGAGGTTCGCGATCGCTCCGGGCCAGGTCGAGCAAATCGGCATTGGCGCTTGGCCCCTCGACGTGGGCCAGCGACCAAACGGCGTGCAGGCGCCCCACCGCGCCGAGGTGGCCCTTAACGAGGGCCTCGCGCAGCGCGGCCGTTGCCTTTTGACCTTGGCGTTCGAGCGCCCGCTGGGCCTCGCACCGCTTGTGGTAACTGGGTGAGTCTAGCTGCGCCAGCAAGGCCGGCGAGTCGCCATCAGCGGGCTTCGAGTCGGGTGACGGCACGCTCTTGGCTTCCTCTTTCGCCGTGATGCGATAGATGCGTCCCCGGCCCCGCTTCGGCCGCTGGCCATCGGCCCAGTCGGCGACGAAGAGTGCGCCGTCGCTTTGCACCGCCAAGTCGGTCGGCTTGAAGCCATAGGGATCGTTCTCGGCGCCCGCGGCGAAGAGGACTTCCTTGAGGGGAGCAAATGAGCTGCCCGCTCGCTGGGGCCGGTATCGCATCACGGCCCGGCCCCACTCGCAGAAGAAGAGATTGCCGCGGAATTCGGCCGGGAAAGCCTGCTCGAGGTAGCACAGCCCGCCCGCCGAGGAACCGAGGCCCAAGTCGGCCAGCGGCGGCAGCGCTTCGTCCGGTCGCTCGTAGTACAGATAGGGGTAACCATGATCGGCGGCGAAGAAGCTGTGGCAGACCCGCACCTTGTAGTCGCCGCCGTCGTTCTCGTTGTCGCGGACGAAGACGTCGAGGTCTTCGTCCAAGGCCACGTCGTAGATGTTCCGCAGGCCGGTGGCGAAAACGTGCGCGTCGCGGCCGTTGGGCCGGCAGCGGAGGATGCCGCCCCCCTCCAGCACCAGGCGGTCGCCCTCGGGCCGCTTTACGTCGCAGCCGTGGTCGCCCAGCGCCAGGTACAGCCAGCCATCGTGCCCCATCACGCAGCCGTTGGCGCAGTGCAGCCGCACCGGGTTCTGCTCCGGCGTCAGGCCCAGCCCCGTGAGCAGGTCGCGGCGCTCGTCGGCCTTGCCGTCACCATTCGTGTCTCGCAGGGCCGTCAAGAACGGTGCGTGCATCACGTAGACGGTGCCGTCGTGATAGGTCATGCCTTCGATGGAGTTGAACTCGCCGGCATAGACGGTCGAGCGGTCGGCATACCCGTCGCCATCGACGTCCTCAATGAGGCGTATTTCGCTCCGCCGAACGATCTCCGTCCCCAGGCCGGTCATGTAGTCCACCGCCACGAACAGCGCCGCGGGCCGCGGGCCGGCCGCGATCGCGGAGGGGTATTCGATCAGCGGATCGCAGGCGAACAGCGTCGCCTTGAATCCCGGCGGCACCTGCAAAGGCGGGAAGCGCTTCTCGGTGGCCGGCCCGGTTTGCGGCGGCGGATCGCCCGAGGAGGAGGCCCACGCCAACAACACGACACTGGCGGCGAGCACCGAGAGACCGAGCCGAGTGGACCTCATAAGCGTTCGATGTTGGACGTTGGGTTGGTGAGCGGTGAGTGGTAAATCATGGGCGGTTACCACTCACTACTCACTACTCACCACTCACCTCGTTAGCAGGTGTTTCTTGAGAAACTCGACGATCTCCTGATTCACATTGCCGCCAGACTCGCGGTAGTCGTCGCCGTGCCGGATGACGCACTCGATCTTCAGCGCGTCCATCTTCTCCTTGAGCTTGAGGCCGAAGTTGATGTGGTGGATGCCCTGGCCCGGCTTGGCGTCTGCCGGCAGCGGTCCTTTCGGCTCGTTGTAAAACGCGAATACCGGGGGATCATCCTTGGTGAGGTGGTTGATCGGCGCGGCGGCCTCGTAGAGTTTGTGGGCCTGGGGCGAGTCCAGCTCGTCGGCTTTGAGGCCATAGAAGCCGGGGATCGCCGGATGCTCGTGGGCGCGGCCGCCGATCCACTCCTTGATCATGCGGGGGTCGTAGGTGCTCTGAGCGCCGAGCACCGCCATGCAGCTCAGGCGGGTCGATTGGCGGAGCACGGGGTCGTCGCTCTTGGGGTCGGCCATGTCGTCGTGGAAGCCGATCCAGAGCGAGGTGCCCGCCCCGGCCGAGCCGCCGCTGGCTGCCACGCGTTGCGGGTCGAGGTTCCATTCCTTCGCCTTGTGCCGCAGGAACTGGATGGCGCGAGCGCAGTCCAAGTAATGTGCGGGAAAGGCGACCTCGGGCGAAAGCCGATAGTTGATCGAGGCGACGGAGATGCCGGCCTTCAGGCAGCCGTCCAGCAACTGCGGCGGCACGTCGGCCTTGCTGCCGGCGTGGAATCCGCCGCCGTGGATGAACACCAGCAGTGGCGTGGGCTTCTCCGACTTGGCCCGCCACAGATCCAGCACGTGACGCTGGTGCGAACCGTAGGAGACATTCGCCTCATCCGGACGCGGCCGCTCGGGCAGTTTCTTCTTCTTTGGCTCCTGGGCCTGGGGTTCGGCAACGAGCAGCAGAGCAAGGACGGTCAACGCAATCAACCGGGCCGTAGCGAGTCTGAATCTCATGGCGTCGCTCCGTGGTCTTGGGGGCCGGAATCGGCAAGAGAGTGAGACCCTCACCGTGTCACCTGGTCACCGCAACGCGGCCATTCCAGCCAGTCGCCGATGTTAAGGCTGCGGCCCGAGAGATTCCAGTACCAACCTCACCAACCTCGGCGCCCCCAAACGAAAACGCCCGGCTCACATGGGCGTGAGCCGGGCGCTTCTATGGGCGGTTGTGCGCGACGATCCTCGATGCTGTCCTGGTTCGTGTCTCGCGCGCCACAATCCATTGACCGCCAAAAGCTCGCCGGCAATCCATCGCCGGGCTCGTGTCGTGGCCGCTAGATGGGCCGTCGCACCGAGCCGGTGATCAGGCTGATGATGAACAGCACCAGGAACACAAAGAACAACACCTTGGCAACGGTGAACGACATGCCGGCGATGATGCCGAAGCCGAACAAGCCGGCCAACAGCGCGATCAACAGGAACGTCAGAGCTAGACCTAACATGGTGTTTCTCCTTTCGAGGTAGCGTGGCCGTCGCGAACGCGCCCTGCCCTCGGCGGGCAACGCCGAGGGGTCGGCGTGCTTGCGAGTTCGCCTCGAATGACAATGAGCGAAGGCCCATTGGCGTGGGAGCTAAGAGCATGTCGCGTGCCAAACGCAGCGCTAGGGGAGCAGCCGGTAAGTTTCTGCGAGTGCAGCCGTGAGCGCAGTAATTCGCGATACCGCGAGTCGGTCAAGGATCGGCGGATCGGCTGGCTTGCGGGCAATCAGAATGGCCGCGTCGCAGCCATTTTGGCGCGGAACGCCGACGCGGCACGAGTGCCTCTACGCTTCGCTTGTGAAGCGAATCGTGCCCCCTTCGAGCACGGCCAGTCCGCCGGGTTTCAACTCGTGCCAGCCGGTCGGGCTGAGCGGCCGCGTGGCGATCAGGCAGCCGCGGTTGGCGGCGTCGCCGGCCACGGCGACTTCCGTGGTGGCATCCTCGAAGACTCGCTGGCCGGGCTCGTGGAACCGCAGCTTGCGAATCGCCAGCCCCTTCCAGCCTCGCAGGTCGCGGTAGGCGAACAACCGCTGGCCGTCGGAGAGCAGGCAGTTGAGCGTCCCGCGCTGGTTGATCTCGACCAGCGTCGCGGCCAGCCAACGCCAGCCAGCCTCGTCGCTCAGCCGCTCGTCGCGGCGCGTCATGGCGTCGAGCAAATGGCAGAACAGATGTTCCGAGTCGGTCCCGCCGATGGGCAGGTATTTGCCCAGCGGCAACGAGCCAAAGTCGTCGATGGTGCCGTTATGCGCGAAGCACAGCTCGCGGCCCAGATACTCACGGCTGAAGGGGTGCGTGTCGGCGTGGGTTGCCGGCCCTCCGGTGGTCCGCCGCCGCACGTGGGCCAGGTAGATCGTCGCCCGCAGTCCCTGATAGCTCTCGAGGAACTGCGAATAGCCGCTGCGCCGCCAAGTGAGCGCTTCCTTGACCAGGGCCAGCGATTGGTCGGGATACCAGGCCAGCCCCCAACCGTCGGGATTTTCGGCGTCGCGGCAGGAGAAGTCGCGCAAGGAGAAGTCGGCCGAAACGGGCCGATCGAACGACAGCCCCATCAGTTCGCACATGCCAGTTCCTCGACGGCCCGGAGTTCGTGGCCCCAGCGCTGCGTCATGTCGTCGATCAAGGTCTTCCACTCGCCGGTGTCGCGGAACAGCCGGCGGAGCCGGTCGGCGCCCGTCTCGAACGGCTCGCGCGGCCGGATGTTCTTCAAGAACGGGGCGTCGCCGGTCTCCTGGGCGATCGGCTGCAGCCGCTCGATCAGCTCGGCGAGGTCTTGCGTCAACAGCCGCCGCTTGCCCGAGGGAGTGCGAATGTGCATCGCCCCCAGCCCGTACCGCGTGGCCAGCCACTTGTTCTCCACGGCCACCCAGTGACGGCGGATGTCGCCGCGGCGCAGGTGCGGACGCTCCTCCAACAGCCGCTGGGCGCTGATGACCAGGCAGTGAATCAGGGCGACGACTCCCAGCGTCGTGGCCAGCGTGAGCGGCATGTCGCACACCCGGAACTCGACAGTGCCCAACGACGGGCAAGGGCGGATATCCCAGTAGATGTCCTTCGGCGAGCGAATGGCCTTGGTGTCGCGCATCACCTTATAGAACGTGCGGAATTCTTTCCAGGCGCGGAAGTAGCGAGGGACGCCCGCGTGCGGCAGCATGCCATACAACGCCGAGCGGCAGGAGGCCAGCCCGGTATCTTCCGCGTGCCAAAACGGCGAGCTGGCCGACACGGCCAAAAGGTGGGGCAAATAGCGGACGAGCATGTTGATGATGCCCATCGCCATGTCGCCGCTGGGCACACCGACGTGGACGTGCAATCCGAAGACCACGCGCTGATACGTGAGCCAAGCCAGGCGATCTTGAATGCGCTCGTAGCGCTCCGCGGGATGCACGACGCCGGTGAGGCCGCGATTGAAAGGGTGCGTGCCGCCTAGGGCCAGTTGGTAGCCCAGCGACGTGGCCAGGTTCCGCAGCCGCCGCAGCACCGGCCAGAGCTGCTCCTGGGCCTCGGCGACGTTTTGGCAGATGCCGGTCTTGACCTCGATCATCGACTGCATCAGCTCGGCCGTGACGCCGCTGAGGCCTTCTTGCTCGCAAAGCTTCAGGATCCGCACGGACCCGGGCGCCAGGTCGCCGGTGTGCGGATCGATGATTTGCAGCTCCAGCTCGACCCCGAGCGTGTTGGCCTCCGAGGGCTGAAAACGCAGCGCCTCGTCAGGATCCCGCTCTTTGGTCGGCGCTGGCGCGGCGCCGTTGCCGCGGAGATCGCGCATGTCTCGTGGGGTGTTCATGGGAGACCCTTTCCTGGCGTGGACCCGGCGCGGGAGTTCCGGCCGGAATCGAACACGTGGTGGCCGCGGCCCCGAATGAACCTCCGAGCCCTTCGGAAGACGGCTGACTTGAGACGAAGACCATTGTAGCACGCGACGTGCCCGTCGTAACCGCACGAGAGCGCATCGCTGGCGCCGGCGCAATGGTCGTGCAGCGGGCGCAGCTCAAACCAGGGCGACCGGCTGCCGCGCGTGTCTCGCACCGTGCGTTTCGGCAGGCTCGTCCGCTCGCCGGTGCTCGAGCTGCGCGAACGCCATGACCTGTCTACGGGTTTCCGCCAGCGTGGTCGCGAACCGATCGGCGCCGGCAGCCAGCGCTTGTTCGCGGTTCTTGTCGAGGTTTCCCTTCAGTCCCCAGCGGCCGACCACGATCTTCAACTCGGGGTAGCGAGCTCGCAACCGCAAGCACAGCAACCGGGTGTGTGCCAAGCCTCCCGGGGGCAAAGCGGCGATGCACACCACGGCCGGCTGGCGATCTTCCACAAGCTGCACGACCTCTGCGGCCAACAGGGCGGGGCTGGCCGCGGTCACGAGACACCGCTCGGAACTCAGGGACTCTTTGAGCATCAGTACGGCGACGCTGTCGGTTTCGTCGCGGGCCGGACAACACAAGACGACCGCGGACGGTAGAGCGACGGTGTCGTCCAGGGCGGCCGAGTGCGTCTCCGCCTTTTGTCGCCCGAGCACGGCCAGCTCCTCGACGATCTCTTGCGTCGCCCCCAACGCGAAACGCTGGTGGTCCTCTTCCAGCTTGCCATGCTCCAGGTCGCGGCGAGCAAACGTGAGGGCGGGGATCAGCAAATCATCGAAGGTCTCGTCCAGGGAGTGCGTTGCCAGGTGCTCCATGGCGATTTCGGCGGCTTCATCCTGGTCCTTGGCGATTAATCTCTGGTAGTACCCGATGTGCGGCTCGAGCGCCGGCTGGTCGCTGAGCAGGGTATCCACGAACTTGAGGAACGGAACGTAACGCCCGAGCACCGCCAGGCAGACGGTCAAAGGCGTGGCCAAGACCAGGCCGACCGGGCCCCACAGCCAGGTCCAAAACGCCACCATCACGAGCGTGGCCGCTGCCGAGACTCCGACCCCACGACCGTATAGCCACGGCTCCACGATCATGTTGGTGACGAATTCGATTACCAAGAAGAGCAGCACGACCAGGAGCGGCGGCGTCCACGTGGGCGAGATCAGCAGGCTGAGCCCCAGCGGCAGCAAGGCCGCCAGCCAGGGGCCAAGATAGGGGATGTATCGCAGCGCCGCCGCGAGCAAGCCCCACAGCATCGCGTAGGGGATGCCAATCAACAGCAAGCCGATGCACACCGCCAGGCCGAAGCTGCCGTTGATGGCGGCCTGCATCAACAAATAGCGACTGATGCGCTGTCCGGCCTCATCGAGCGCCTTGGTGGCCAGTGTCAGCCGGCCATGGCCCATCAGTCCAATCACGCGGTCGCGCAGGTCCTCTCGCCTGACGAGCATGAAGATCACCAGCACCACCGCCAGGCCGATGCCGGCCAGTGGCTCCAGCAGCGGCGCAGCGACCGACCAGGCTTGGGAGAGCTTGAATTGCGACTCGTCAACCATTCTCACGGCCACGGGCTTCTCCGGTGCCGAGGTCGGCTGGTCCGCCGCCGGCTGCGCTTCCTGGCCGTTCCACTCCCGGCCCATGCGGTCGGCGATGGCCCGCAGCTTGTCAACAAACCCTCCTTCCTCGGCGGCCTTGAAGGCCGCGATCCGCTCGCGGATGTTGTGCTCGTAGGCCGGGAAGGCGTCCACCAAGCTGCGAACCTGGCGCGCCACCAGCCAGCCCACGCCGCCAACCAGCGACCCCGCCACGAGAATGACGACGACGACCGCGGGAATTCGCGACAGGCCGCGGCGCTGGAGGAACGTAACCAGCGGGCTCAGCAGGAACGTCAGCAGAATGGCCAACGCCAGGGGAATCACCACCGCATGCGCCCAGGAGAGCAGCGCCAGCACGATTGCGAAACCGGCCAGCGTCACAAAGTGCCTCAGCCACGCGGGGGAATGAGGGGATGCGGCCATGGGAGCAGCAAAAACGGCGTCGATCGGTGGGAAAGCGGCTTGGTGGTCGCGGCGGCCGAGCAACAGAGCAACTCAGAGCGGCGGCCGCCGGGGCATGATCAGCGCCAGCAGCGCGGCGAACAGCGCGCCGCCAATGATCGACCACACGATGGGAAACGAGCGGCCGTCGATATCGATCGTCAACAGCTCGGGCAGTCCGGTAACGCGCGCCAACCAGGTTCCCAGCAAAGCTCCGATGAAGCCCAGCGCGATCGAGACCAGGCAACCGCCGCGCGAAACGCCCGTCAGCGCCTGCGCCACGGCTCCGCAAACGCCGGCGACCAGCAGCAAAACCAGGAACTCTAGCACAGTCATGCTTCATCTCCGGATTGAGATCGATAGGGCTACGCCCAGTCTTCGTCATCCCAGAGCGAGTCCAAGACCGAGGCGGCCACGCAAGGGCTCACATCCAAGTCGTCGGCCAGATGCGCCACAATGTCTGTGGTATCGTCGTCTGTGGTATCTGCAAACAGCATAGTGGGGATCTCCCGAAAAGGCAAAGGTGTCAGTCCGCCGCCGGAAGGAGCACAAGGCGTGCCGCGTTGCAATCGACGCCGCTGCCATTCCGCCGTGGCGCGGCCGGATCCGTGCGGAATTGGCGATCGTTAGCCTCGGCACCGACGCGGCACGCGATTTGCACTTCTCGGCTGCCGTCCCTGCTGACTGCCACGGCATTGGACAACCGGCAATGAAGCCGCTCTCGCGGCGCCATTCATCATCTTCAAGGAGTCAACCATGGCGATGCAGCAACAGCTCTCGGGGAATTGGCACGAGATCAAGGGGGCCGTGAAACAGCGGTGGGGCCAGCTCACCGACCAGGAACTGACGGCCGCCGAGGGTAATATGGAGCGGCTGGTCGGCTTGATTCAACGCAAGACCGGCGAGACCCGCGACGCGATCGAACGCTTCTTGGACGACCTGGCCCCCGCAGCCGAGTCGGCCGTCGGGCAGGCCGCTTCGACCGTCCGCGAGTACGCTGAGGCCGCCGGCCAGCAGGTCAATCAAGCCTATGAGCAAGTCGCGGAGCACGTCCAGCGCGGCTACGAGACGGCCCAGGAACACGTGCGGGAGAACCCCGGGCAGTCGCTGGCCGTGGCCTTCGGCGCGGGAGTGCTCGCGGGGGTCATCGTGGGCGTTATGCTCCGTTCTCGGTAACCCAAGTCAGGGATCCGTGGATCGCGTGAGAATGCACAGCTCTTCGAGAGCACTACCAAGGAGCCATACGAATGGAACGTCAGAAAACCAGCCATGACGCGTGCGCTGCGCCGACGAACCGAGTGACGGAGCACCTGCGTGAGGGATATGATGCCGCGGCCGAGTGCGTCGCCAAGCATCCCGGCACGTCGGCGCTGGTGGTGTTCGGCGTCGGCTTTGGAATGGGACTGCTGCTGGGCCACGTCCTGGCATCACCGCCCGCGGAAGAGCGAGGCAGCCTTGCCGCCTTCGGCCGCAACGTGCTGGAGACGATGAGCCGCTGCATGCCCGACGCACTTTCCAAGCGCCTCGGGGCCTGACGCCGCCGCGCACAATTCAGCATTGACCCGGCCTCCCCTCGGGGAGCCGAAAGCAGCCCAGGAGCCCGTCGGTGCAGGATCTCCTCACAGCAGCCGAACTGCAGCAGCGCATGGAGCAAGTCCGCGAGGACCTGCGGCGCAGCTCAGCGCATCTGAAGCAGAATGCGCAAACGCTTGCCGATTGGCGCTACCACGCGCGCCGACATCCGTGGGCAATCCTGGCAGCGGCCGGGGCCGTGGGATTTCTGTTGGTGCGCAGGCGAGCGAAACCGACGGCTCTCGATGCGGAGACGTTGGCCAAGCTCGCCCAACAGCAAAGGTTGGCCGCGCAGCGCGATATCAAGACGGCTGCATCGAACGGCCTCTTCAGCGGTCTGGCGTCAGCCCTGGGCAAGACGGTGCTTCGTGCCGGCATGGCTTACGTCGGTCAGCAGGTCGGCCAGGTCTTGGCCGGCCGCGTGGCCGCGGCGGCCCAACCTAAGGCAACGGACGACGCAGCGGCCTGCGGCGCGGCGCGCCGCGTTGATCAGAGACCAGAGTCATCAGAAGTTTGATCGGATCCTGAACCCTCAACACGCCGGGCTCCCATGGTCACGCAGCCGCGTTTTCGCATTCCGGAGCCGGAGAGGCATCTCAGGGACGGGCAGCATGACGAACGGCTCGCCGCGCGGATCGGGCGATCCTGGGAAGACTGGAAGGCCGCCGCCGGGCAAGGCTTGGGGGGTCACCCCACGCTGACCTTGGCAGCAGGCATAGCCCTAGGAGTAGCGATCGGATGGTTGCTCAAACGTCGATGAACGGCAATCCGCACACACAAGGCGCCGCCGACGGGACCGCGGTCAACGCACGAGCGGTTGCCCACGATCTCTGGACGCTGGGCGAACTGCAGTGCAGACTGCTGGCCGCCGATTTCCAAGAGAGCCGGCGCCGCGTGGCGATGGCGTGCGCGGCCCTGGCGATCGGGCTGGCAATCTTGCTGGCCGGGCTGCCGGTCGCGCTGATCGCGCTCGCCAAGCTCCTGGTCGCCCAAACCGGTCTGTCGGAACCGGCCGCCTATGGTTGTGCCGCCTTGGCGGCCGTGCTCGTCGCCGCCGGGGCCTTGCTGTTCGGCTGGCGAAGGCTCAACGGTTCGCTGGCGGCGTTTTCCCGCTCGCGAGATGAATTGCGGCGAAATCTCGGCACCATTCAGTCCCTCATCGGAGCCGGCCACGAGCGGGCGCGAGTTTGAACACCTTTCTCTTATCCATCATGAAAAGGAGAACCGTATGGCGTCGAATACGACTTCCATGAAGTCTCACGCGAATGAACGTCCTTCGGACCGCCCTGAATCCCCAGAGCGATCCCAGGAACTCAACCCCGCGATGGACCTGATGGATTACTTCCGGGAATACGCCCGTGAAAAACCGGAGGTCGTCGCCCTGTGGTGCCTGGGCATCGGCTTCGTCCTGGGCTGGAAGCTCAAGCCTTGGTAGGTCCGGCGAGCCGAGCCGGACCGGTAGCGCCGCGTAACGCGGCGCCGCCGTGCCGCTCGGCTCGCGGCACCTACCCGGCGGTCGTCTTTGCGCGGCTTGGCCAAAGCTCTAGAATACGCCCCTTTCGGCGATCCGCTCCTTCAGCCAGGCCTCACCGTGCTGCGCACCCACACTTGCGGCGAACTGCGCGTCGATCACGTCGGGCAGGAAGTCACCCTTTGCGGCTGGGTGGACACTTATCGCGACTTCGGCGGCATGCTGTTCGTGGACCTGCGCGACCGCTACGGCAAGACGCAAGTCGTAATCGCCCCCGAAGGCGGGCCGGAGCTGAAGGAGATGGCCCAAACGCTGCGCTCCGAGTACGTCGTGCTGGTGACGGGCAAGGTCTCGCGGCGGCCGGAAGGGACCGATAACCTCAAACTCGGCACGGGCCAGGTCGAGGTTCGCGCCACGCACGCCCGGCTGCTTAACCGCAGCCTGGTGCCGGCGGTGCCGGTGAGCCTGGCGCCGCAGGAAAAGCTGCCCGCCGAGGAGCTGCGGCTGAAGTTTCGCTATCTCGACCTCCGCCGTCCGGAGATGCAGCGCGTCATGCTGCTGCGGCACCGCATGATCAAGGGCATGCGCGACTATTTCGACGAGCGCGGCTTCATCGAGGTCGAGACGCCGGTGCTGGGCCGCAGCACGCCCGAGGGGGCGCGCGACTACCTGGTGCCCAGCCGCGTGCAAAACGGCCGCTTCTTCGCCCTGCCGCAGTCGCCGCAGCTCTACAAGCAAATCCTGATG
>JBGQHD010000040.1:0-12927 GCA_041497795.1 Planctomycetia bacterium | reverse complement strand
CGCGCCCAGCGACGCCATCACCTGGTCATTCGGGATCACACGAACTGTGGGCGTGTTTGGTGTCGCACTGGCGGTAGAAGATCTCGGCAAGCACATCGCCGTGGGCGGCGCGGCGCGAGCGATACCAGAACGGCTGAGCCTCGGCGTAACGTCGCAGTCCATTCCCGTGGGTGATTTCATCGACATCACGGCCGACGAGAAGCTCAAGCGGATTACCCCGGCCAACCTTCTCGACCCTCCGACCAAGGGTAACGCCACCTACTCCGCCTATGGCCCATGTCTGAAATTGTTCCCGAGGATCTGTGCGCACTGGTTGGCCAACCGCGACCTCCTTGCCCAGATCATCGAGTACCACGATGCGACCAAGCATCGGCATTCCGCCGTCGTCGGCCAAGGTTTGGGTTGCCACCTCCTGAAGCCGGCACCGAAACAAGCGATGGGTAACATCGTCTTCAACGAATCGACGGCGGCGGGACAAACGAAGGGATTCGTTCCTCACAACGAGGAGGACTCATTGCAGTCGATCACGACAGGCTATCAGACGTTCATGGTCGAATGGTTGCGAATCGCACGGCAGGAACTGGAGGCTGTATTCGGGCAACCGCTCCCGGCGTCACCGAGTTGACCCGACTGAATCGTGCCATCCCGAGCGACTGTTCATTATGGAGCGAGCCCGGCATTGTCGCGGCAGGACCCTCGAATGAGGCGCCGCACCATCCGCTGCACCTGACCGCGGCCGGCGACGCCCAGGGCAGGCGGCTGCATTGTCCGCGACGAGATCGCCTTCGAGCCACGGTGGGGTTGGACGGGGCCGATACTGGCTCGGGTCTATGGGATAGCGTTCCAGCTGCGGCACCGGAATCTTCGCCGGCTGTTCGGCTCGACACGTGCCAGTCCTCCACCTCTTTCAGCCCCTGGTTGAGCAAGATTTCCGGAAGGGGGACAGCGCGCTACCTGGTTTCCGATGCGCACGGCCAGGATGGCCATGCCGCACACCGGCGACTATCTCACTAATCCAAGCGAGGGTGGCGGGAACCGCCGAGGGAATCCTCGGAAAGAAATCGACGTTCCCTCTGCGGATTCTCCATGCTTGACCGGCGACTCGGGGACTGCTTGAATAACCACCAAGATTCCCCGCAACTTGCCCGACGGCGGCGTAGACCGTTTCTTGACGCAACTGGCGGTCGGGGGACACGTTGCCGCATCCGCGCAGAGCCAGAGTTGTGAGCGGTTCCTTTCTGTACCAGCGTCTGCTCAGGCAACCCTTTGACTGGAGGTTTTTATGGCGACATCACTTCGTCTCTTCTACGGCAAAGAGAACGGACTTCACGGCCGATGCCGTATGAACCACAACTGGGGGCCGATCAATGCGTTGTCCGTAGTGAACATTACCGCAGGCGAAGCAAATGACTGGGGGTCGGCGCAGCTGCTCGGTGGCCAGAATTTCACTTATAACCTTGGCAACGCCAACGTATGGGTTAGCAACATCTCACCTCACCAAGGAGGCGTAGAATACATCTTGAACGTGGATTGGCCGCAGCCCCTCAATATTGCGGTCACAATCACTGTTGAGGATGGGGCACTGGCATTCGACAGGGTGACTCCCTAGTTTGCTGGCCCGAGTTTCGCTTCCAGCCGCTTCCAGGCTGGCCGGTCCATCGTCTTACCCGTGGCCTTGTCCTGGAACCACACGACGGGTGAGCCGTTGGTGAACGCGCTGACCCATTGCACACAGACGTACAGGATTTACGGGGCGGATGCGTGCCTCGACACGTCTGGCGTGCGGCTCGTAAAGCGGTCAGTTTGCGCACGGTCGTCCGGACACGAAACCTGTTAGAGACGCCCGCCTGCGAGGCTGGAGCCTGGAACGATTTGGGACAGTCTCAAGCGTCAGCAAAAACAGCGACTTGAGGCTCAGTTGGAACCAGCGGCGGAATTGGCGGTCACTCATGGTGCTTCGCCTCCTATCATCACCCGATCAACCGTGCGATCCCAAACGCCGCTGCCGCAGCCAGTCCACCGACGATCACGGTTTGCCACGCACTTCGCAGCGGCTTGTCCACGGTGAAGCGGCCCTTGATGTAACCGAACACGGCCAGAGCCAGCAGCGTCACTCCCACGGAGAATGGCAGTGCCGCTCTCGCCGACGCAAAGAAAAAATACGGGCACAGCGGTACCAAGCCACCGACGATATACGAGACGGCGATCACCAACGCACTGTTCCTGGCTCGCTGCGATTCGGGCTTCTCCAGGCCCAATTCAAACCGCATCATAAAGTCTACCCAGCGCTGCTGGTCGGAACGGATCGCCTTGACGACTTTGCCGGTGGTTTCGCTATCGAGACCGTAGGTCTTGAAGATCGTGGCGACCTCCTGCTCTTCCGTTTCCGGCATCTGCTCCGTCTCCCGTACCTCCCTGGCTCGCTCCATCGCATAGTGCTCGGCATCCGTCTTGCCCGCGAGGTAGCCGCCAAGTCCCATCGCAATTGAACCGGCAGCAATCTCGGCAACCCCTGCCGTGATGACGATGGCGGTCGTGTCCACGGCTCCCGTCAGCCCGGCTGCCAGAGCAAAGGGAACGGTGAGTCCATCCGACATTCCGATCACGATATCTCGAACGATCTCAGATGACGTGAAGTGCCTTTCAACGTGTGGCGTGGCTGGCATGGGGCGGTCCTCTTTCAAGAGCCATCGGCCGATCCTTCCTCGGCCAGCGCCAGATTGTACCCGCTCCGCCAGTACGGGCTGCTCGAATCGTGGCAGTGCGCCTCGCGGTGCCCTTCGGCCGGGCCGTGGTAGTGCCACGCCTCGCAGTGCCGGCACCACACGCGCCAGCGAGTTACGCCCTTGATCCTGACTTCCTCTGCCGGGAGCGTGGGCGCGTCGAGCTTGATGGCAGGCGACTTGGTCGCGGCGGCAGGCCAACAGTACCTTCAGTTTCAGATCAAAATGTCCTCGTTCTTCCGCTTGCCGTGGATCGTCCGCAGGTGCACGTGGCTCTCGCCGTGCACGATGCCTTCGGTCTTATCAACTTTCAGGAACTGGCCGGCCAATTGGGACGATTCCATCCACTCCCTCATCGGGAGCGTCTCGCCGCTAGTCGTCTGGCAGTACAGGGCGTGGTCGAATTCCGCTTCGGCGTGCACTTTGCCGTCATGGATGTGCACGGTGGGGAAGAAGAGTTTCTGGCGCTTCGCCCGTGGAAACTCAAATGCCATCGGGTGCACCTTCTGCTGCTTCTTGGCCTCGCCTTCCTTGAGCTTGAATACCGCAAAGCCGTAATCGCCGTACTGGGGCAGTCGCCGCCATGCCGTATGGGGCAGCCGGAAACGTTCGTCGAGTCGGGCGAAGTCTTTGATCGAGGGCACGAACGAGGCTCCGAAATCGCCGACCTCGACGACGGGCAGCGGTTTGCGCTTCTCCGAGAGCCCCCCGAGGGACTTTCCACCACCACCGCCGCCAGACCTCGGCTGGGGAAATCCGCGCGGCATGTCATCAAAGAACGTCGCATAGCCCTTGAGGCTGATGAAGTGTACGGCATCGTCGGGCGAGCCTTTGGGCACCGGGATGGGCAAGATCATCGCCAGATCTTCTTTCGTTTGAATGTTCATACTGTAGACGATGAACTGCCGACCTTCCCTCGAGCTGCGGGCGAAGATGTTCGTGCTGGACACCAATTCGACGGGGCGTGAGAAGCAACACATGGGTTCCTGAGTGTGAAAGTAGTTGGAGAATTTGATCCAGATGACGACCGAAAAAGGTTCTTTTGCGGGGGACGATGCTAACAAATAGAAAGTTCCCCGTCGGTACGCCCGCGTGGCAACGCGAGCCACGGCTACTTCAGTGTCTTCAGCTCCGGCTTGGCCAGGGCGGCGCGAAGTCGGTAGGTCTCGGCCGGCAGTATTGTCGGACTGCGCCGTGCCCGATGCAAGGACGTAGGAAGTGCCGGCGACTTGACGATCACCGCCCGATCTGCGCCAATCGCGGCGCGGGCAGGTTGCTGGCCCGCGCCTATCGCTCTAGGAGCTGGTAGCAAGCCAGGGCGACCAAACCCAGGAGATTGGTAATTGCCGCCCGGTATTCCCGGTTGCGCAGCCATCGTTCCCAGGAAGCAGGGCCAATGCCTTGAGGTAACCGTCGCGGGATGAACGCCGGCACGGCTCGCGCGTAGCCCGGCCATGCGGCTGGGAACAGTTCGGCCAGGTGCCGCTCTTCCCTGAGAATTGTGGGCGGATAGGTGATGAGCACGGTCCCCACCAGCATGGCGGTGGCCAAGACCTGGCCGAGCAGCGTGCAATATCCCAAAAGAATCAGGAACGACCCCACGTAAAGCGGATGACGGCAGCACGCATAAGGTCCATCCATCGCGAGGTGGCGACTTTTCACCAGCGTCGCCGCGGCCCACGATCGGCAGGTCACCCCACCGATGACCAGCACACTGCCGATCCAGAAAAAAGGGTCCGACAGATTGGCTGGGCCATGCCAATGAAAAGGGACGCGCCAGATCAGTTCGATGGCGACCAGCGCCAGCACGGCGCAGGACAACAAGGGCACCCGTCGCCGGACCAAGAAGCCGCGGCCTATTGTCGAGTGGTTCGCCGGACAACTAACCTCCATGTGGCACTTCCTTGCGCGGCTCGCCGTTGCACGTCCGGGCGACGTGACGCGTCATCCCTTCCAATGGTCATTGGGTCATTGCCGCGGTCGCAAAGGAGCGGGCGCGTCGTAAAAAACATCGGAATCGTGACAGCATAAAGATGAGGGTGCGCGCCGGCCGGCCACCTTTGGCGCTCGTGCGGGTCAGGATGCCCCATTTCGCGGCTCGTCCCGGCGGAACGGCCTTGGGCGAGTAGTGGAGCCTAGCGGCTGTTCTTACCGCGCCGGCACCACCGACCGTCCGGTGTCCGCCTTGGTAGCCGGCCTTCAGCGTCCAGAGGCCCCACCGGCCCGTCCGACCGCTTCCGCGCCTGCGCCCGTCCGGGATGTCCAGCTTCCACCGGCGCTGGTAGACACCCGAGATCGGCCGCTCGGTGCGTCGGGCGACTTCCGCCGGCGACAAGCGACGAACTGGCCCAAGTTAGAGAGTAGGTCCTCGTTTTTCGGTTTTTTCGGGCTGGTTTTGACGTAAGTCCAAGAGCGATGGCGTGGCCGTCCGGTTTGGGCGTTGTAGTGAAGACCTACGCTCTTGATTTCTGGTTTTGGCATGCGATTCTGCGGGCGTGAGCAGGTCGCTCGCTGGAGAGGGGCGGCCGTGCGGCCTGCTCCGCTGGCGAGCGGTAGCGATCTCGAATCACTGGCCAGACAATCCGGCGCGCGCCGGCGACAAGGCACAAGGCCACACCGGGCCGGGGCTAAAGCTTGAGATGAAAGGTTTGCAGGCACCAGCGAGCGATCCGGCGACCGAGCGGTTCCCAGTCAACGTGAATTTTCGCCGAGCCACGTAATCCAAGTCGCACGAGTCCTTCCGAGTCCTCGAAAGCGACCTGCACTTGATACGACTTGGCCAGCGGCACCTCGACCCCCGCCGCATTCGTTTCCGTGGCAATGTCACCGCCGGCCTTGTTCGACAAGTGCTTGGGAGCTTCCGTCAATTCCCGCTCAGCGATTTCATCAACGACGCCGTGAAAGACGATGTCCGGCAGCTCGTCGAGCTTGATTTCCACGGGCGACCCAAGACGGATGAACGGAAGATCATCCTGATCCACGACGATCAGCGCTTGCCAGCGGCGCGGATCGCCAATCTCGCAATAGAGGGTCCCGGTAGCCAGCGAGCAACCCACGTTGTCCCGGTCGTGAGGACGCCCCGTCCAATCGCGGAGTCGATCGGCGGACTGAGCATGAGCCGGCACCGCGGGACCCGGCAGGACCGTGCCATCGCGCAGGGCTCTGAGCGAGAGCCGCTCGAGGTCTTCTTGCTTATTGCCAAGCTGCTTCTGGGCGGCCGCCAGCGATTGCCGCAGTTCGGGCATCCGCAGCGCGGCCGTCGGGTCACTGAATTGCTCGCGCTGAAGCGAGTCCAGACGACCTTTGAGTTGCCTGCACTGCGCCGCAACGTCGGCGATCTGCAGTTCGAGCTCGACGTTCGCCAAGCGCGCCACAACGTCGCCCGTTTGCACGATCGCTCCAGGCCGCACGATCTGCTCGATCAAGCGCCCCGGGACATCGACGTAGACGCGTTGCGAGTTCTGCGGCTCGATCTCCACGGTCCCCCAGACTCGCTTAGGAAGCGGCAGAAAAACGACCAAGGCCAGCAGTGCCACGATGACCCCGCTGACCAGCGCCGCGCGGGGTTTGCGCACGTCGTTTCGGCCTCCTGGCACCGTCGCCCATCGATAGAGACGCTTGACCGGCCCGATTAGCAGGGAAGCCACTGCGACCAGGCCCATCATGCGCACCACATTCTCGAGATGGTACGGCCTTGCCAGGTGCATGAGGAACACCATGATTGCCAACGTCAGCGTCCAGCGATACAGCGTGGCCGCCACATGATAGAGGCAGAACCATAACCAGTTAGCTTGCGGCAAGAGCCGGTCGTCAACTTCCGGCGGACCACAGATCAGCCGTTCGGCGAATGCCCAAGAAACGGAGCTGGCTTTGGCGGCGAGATTGGGCACCTCCACGAAATCGGCCAACATGTAGTACCCATCGTAGCGGAGCAGAGGATTGCCGTTGAAGAGAAGCGTGTTGACTGAGCAGACAAACATGACCGACAGACACAGATGGTGAACGAGCCCCGGCGAGGAAAACCACCAAGCGAAAGTGGCCAGCGACGCCAGCACCAGTTCGACGTACATGCCGGCGGCGGAAACCATGATGCGATGCCACTTATTGGTGAAGCGCCACGAGTCGGTGACGTCGCAATAGAGGCAGGGGGTGAACACGAGGAACATCACCCCCAAGGCGTGGCAGCGGCCGGAGAAGTGTCGGCAACTGAAACCATGGCCGAACTCATGCAGCACTTTGACACCGCCCAGCGCCGCCAGCAGCAGCACGCAACTCGACGGAGTAAAGAACTGCTGATGCGACGGGAGCTTTTCCAGAAACGCATGCCACTTTACTGCGACGAGCGACGACGCCGCGATGATCGCTGCAATGCAGACGCAGACCGTGGTCCGACGAAACATCCACCGAACCCAGGGATACCCTCGATCGAGCATCCATTGCGGATCGATCCCGCGAAAGCGCACGGCGAGCGGATTGCTCCAGCGCTGCAGCGCTTGGCGGCGGCGCTGCTCGGCGCGTCGTTCGAGCAAGCGCGGGCCTTGATCGGGCGCGTCGGAGACGACCAAGCCTTGCCGATGCAGTTGGGCGACGAATTGCAAAATGCTCTCCGGTCGAATTCGCCGCGGAGCAAAGCGAGCCTCGAAGGCATCGCGCAGATCGGTCAACGTCCAGCGACCGTCGAGCCACGAAAGCAGGGAATATTCCTCTTCCTGAAAACGAAAGAACCGCAGCGCCAGCGGGTCTTTCACGATCCATGACGTCGTGGGTCCAAACCGCAATCGCTCGGCGATCAAGTCGCTTCGTTTCCGAATCGGCAGAGGACGGTTGACGTCGGACATGGGCGCGTCGAGACGCAATATCCGCCTACGGGCTATCGGCGGCTCCGTTTTGGCGTTATTGGCCGATGGTGACCTCCGCCTCCAAGCCTGGCCGCAGCAGCCATTGATCTCCGTCGCGCCGGTTCTCGACTTCAATCCAAACGCGATAGTCGCCCCCAGGCTGAACTATGGGACTGACCAACGTGACCTGGCCAGAAAACGATTCATAGACCCCACTCGCAAAAGCGACGCGAATGTGAGCCTTCTGCGCGAGCAACTCTTTCGGCAACCGGTCAGCAACGCGCACGAATGTCTCGACGCGCAGTCGCGACAGCCCTACGACCCGCAGGAGCGGTTTGCCCGATTCGATCCATTCACCGGCTTGGACGAGCAACTCGGCGACCTCCCCTTCGATCGGCGACTTGGCGAGCCGTTGGCGAACGTTCAGGCGAGCGAGCCCTTCTCGCGCACCGTACGCTTTGCTTTCCATGGAACGAACGCGTTGCTCATGTTCAGACGCTTCAAGTTTCAAGAATGCCTGATCGGCGGCTAGCCGCCTGCGTTCCAGGTCGGTTTGCGACACGGCGCCAGCGACCTTGGTGTTCGCCTCGACTCCGGATTGATGTTCCGCCTTGGCGACACTATAGGTGGCCTTGGCATTGCGGGCATCGACGTCGGAATCGGCCTTCGCCACGGCGGCTTCCCATTCGGCTCGCGCCGCGGCGGCCTCCAACTCCGCTTGTTCGACGTCGATTTGCGCCAGAATTGCGCCCTTAGCGACGTGGTCTCCCGCCCTTACCGCGATGGAGGTGACGATCCCCGGACGGTAGGCGGGGACATGCACATCGTCGATCAACGAAACGAGTCCACGACTCGCCACCCCCGGCGGTTCCTCGGCGCGTGCTGCTCCCGTGCAGCAGCAGAGAGCGACCAAGGCCGACCACAGCGGCTTCACCGCGCGCCGGGCCGCGTCAATCACCCTTGGAAGATCGAACGCCATGCGCTGCCTATCGGGGACTGTGCTGTGACTGGCGACTTGTGAGGTAGAGGTTCGCATTCGGTTTCTCAATCACTGCTCGTGCGTGCCAAGCGTGCCACCGTTCTAGTACAAGCGAAAAAGGACCTTGGCCTGCAGGAAGTCGGCCAAATCGTGCAGCCACACGTAGCCGAGCGACTGACGGCCGCAGATCACCTTGGCCGTCGCTTCGACGCCTGGCTTGAGTTGCGGAATCTCTGAAGCGTCGATGAGGACGGTCACCAGGACCGTGTTGCCGCGGTCGCCGCGGACCTCCGCCGTTGCGTCAATCTCCCTGATCGTGCCGACAAAGTCGTGAGATGGGTCCGACGTCGGCCGGAACTTCACTCGCAACGGCTCGCTCGATTCGCGTTGGGCGCGCACCATGTGCCCAACGTAGTGCTCCGGAAGGTAGACTTCGAGTTCCCAAGCGTGCGTCGTGTCGGCGACGGTAAGCAGCACTTGCCCTTGCTGCACGGGCCGGTCACGCAGCAGACGCTCGATCTGCCAAGTGATCACTTCGCCCGCAAGGGGACTGGAAATCCGCAATCGCTCGCGCTTGTATTCCAGGAGCCGTAACTTCTCGTCCATGGCTTCCAAGCGACGGGTTAGCTCTGCTCGTTGACCGGACAGGCGCACACGCTCTTCGGGCGTCAGTTGCTCTTTGTCGCCCAGCAAGGTTCGCTCGACGGCGAACAACTGTTCGGCGGCAGCCGTGCGTTCTCCGCGCGCTTCCGTGATTTGGCCTTCCAAATCGGTGTTGCGTAGCAGGATCAGCGGCTGGCCGGCCGCGACGCGCTCGCCGTGCCTCACTAAGAGCGTGCTGACTGTGCCGTCGAGCGGAGCGAAGACGTTGCGACGCTCGACCGGTTGAAACGTCGCCGAGGCGTGGAGTGCGAAGTCGGTGCGGATGAAGCACAACGACCCAATCAGCGCCGCGATCGCCGCGATCACGGCCAGTGCCTTGCCGCGCGCCGACGTCTCCGAGAGCTGCGTTTTCGCCCTTCCGACCGCTCGCCATAAGGGCAGCAGGAATACCTGCTCCTGTTCCAGCGCGCTAGCGAGCGCCGAGGTTGCATGCTCGACGACAAAGCGAACTCGCTCCTCTTGTCCGGGCTCGGCGTCCCCTGCCGTGTGGCGCTCAAACACCAAGGCTCCCAACGGTCGTTTCGACTCGGGCTTGCGCGGCGCGTCCGACTTGGCCGACTCCACCGGCGGTGAAATCAACGGAACCACGGCCACGTGCTTTACGTGGCTCTCGTCCACATACTCGGACAACGCCCGCTCGAGCTGGGGCGGCAGCAGTTCGCACGGCGCGTCGCTCGATAGAGGCCGACCCGCTGCGGCCACACTGTTCGTCAGTGCAATCAGCGATTTGATCGCGGGCGACCGGGCGTCGAAAGTGTCTTGCCCACTGATGGCGAGGACTCGGTAACGCCGCCCTCGGCGACGGAGCACGGTGACACGATCGCAGCGGATCAGGCGGCGAGCCTCGTTCACGATGGCGTAGGCGGCGTGTTGCAACTCCCCCCGCGCATGGATCGCACGGACGAATGCGAGCGCCTCTTCACAAAGATCTTGCCTTCGCGTCAGCGTTTTTACGCGCTCGCGCAACAAGAAATCCTCGACAAAGGTTGCGACCTGAAGCACGAAGTTCAGAGAAGTTCGTTGTCGCTCGGCGGACACCGCGGCCGGCATCGCCAACTCCGCGACGCCGGCAAAGTGCTCGGATTTGGGAAGCGGCGCGATGAGCGTGATCCGGTCCTGCGCCACGTCGCGCGCGGAAGCGGGCGGCTCTTCCCGCGCCCATGCGCATTCGCGGCGTTCGACGGCGGTCCGACGAATCCGATCGCGGCGCGCTGTCGCTGCCGCAGTTCCTTCGTCTTCCACTCCGGTGCCGAGCGCAACGATCGTGCGCGAAGGAGACACCGTCGTTTCAACAAGGGAACCGGACTCGGCGCTGGTGGCTGCCAAGACTCCGCTCAGCCAGGTACGAAGAAACGCTTCGCGCGATGTTTCACGCCTTGCGGCTTCTGCCAAATCGCGCGCGATCGCCCACATCCGGCGTTGAGTGGCCTCCTCGGTGGCACCAGAGTCTTCGGACGTAGCGGTCATGGACAACCATAACTGGGACGGTGTCAACGCAACTTCGCTGCCGAGGTCACCATCGAACCCCTGGGTAAGACCGGCAGGCGCCACTGGCTTAAGAACGAAGCGGCAAGCAAGCCTAGCACGTGGTGACACCCATTGGGGGGTTTAACGACTGCTCGGCTCGTGACGTTCCTAGGGACTGTGGCGATCATGCCCCAAGGCACAGCGCCGCCAGGCCGCAACCAAGAGGGGATAGCAGGAAAATGAGGGCAGAAAGAGCACTTGCCGAAACGATCTTCCTGCGCTCATTTTTCTCCTGCCATCAACTCGACTTCGTCGCCGAAGAGCTTCACGCCAAGCGAGAAATGGAACGTCAGATCTACCGTGTCGCCTTGCCGGGGAGGAGAGTGCGGTCGGCAAGCATGCTGCTCATGGCCTGCGTGCGCCCGAGAATTGTGCGCGACTGACTTCCAGGCGGGAGCGCGGTTGGGGCGCGGGAGGTCGCCCGAGGAGTGCACACGTCAGCAGGCATTCAACCGCCTGGCTCGCAGGCAGAAGTCCGCGCGACCTACACGGCGCCCCAGTTGACGCGGCCATAGCAGGACAGCAGTTGGGCACCCGTCAGGGTAACCAGACCGTCGTTGCGGTTGGCGTCGTTTCCGGCGCCGTCGACTCCCCACGGATTCCGAAGCACGACGCCGGTGACGGTACCGGACGAGTTACGCACGACGCTCATCACCGTGTACATGTGCATCATCACCAGCGGAATGCTGCTAGGATTGGTGCCAGCCTTCAGGCCCAGGAACCCCATCGTCACGGCCTGATGCGTGCTCAACCGGTTGGCAAGATCGTTGAGCAGGTTCGTGGCGTTGGCGTAGCTTTGAATATCCCGTTCGCCGGCCGACGTGGACCCCAGTGCGCGGTTGACTTCGATCGACCAGCCTCCTTCGATCGACGCATAGGTTTTGGCGCTGGTGCGATAATAAGCCCAGGCTTTCTCCATCACCGCCACCCACATGCTGTTTTGGGCGCCCAGTTGAGCGTAGGCAAGGGCCTTGCTGCCCGAATAGACCGGCAGGTCGTTGTCCACGCGATAGAACCGGCCGCCGAAGGCGACGCCGTAGGTGCCATCATCGAAGTCGACCACGTCCTGGCGGATCGCTTGAGGATTGTCTTTCGCCACTGCGCTAAGCCCCGCCAACATATAGCAGTCGCCCAGCGCACCCTGTCGAATATCGGTCGCTGCGGGCCCGGCCGAGCTGAACAGCGGGTTGCCGTCGATCTTCGCATAGCTCTGGCCGCTCTTGACGCTCGGGTCGGCGAGCCGATCGCCATCCAAGGTGCGGTCGGCGCCGTTGGCGAAGCTGGCCACAAGCTGGACCTTGTCTTCCGACGTCGTGCCCATTACCTGATCGGTGCGAGGACTGGATTGATCGACCCAGAGCACGTCGCGGCCGGCGCCGCCTTCCGCGTAGTCGCCGGTGCCATTGTCGATCGTGATCAGAACGTCGTCGCCGTTCTGCCCCCACAGACTGTCGTTGCCGGCCCCACCGTTCAGACGATCGTTGCCGTCGCCGCCGTAGAGTTGATCGTTGCCGGCCATGCCTAAGAGCACGTCGTTGCCTGCTCCGCCGTACAGAAGGTCGTTCGCGCCGGCGCCGACCAGTGTGTCGTCGCCGCCGAAACCGTAGCCGCGAAGACTGAGATTGGCGACGTAATCGACGAAGCGGTCGTTAGCCGCTCCGCCTTGGAACTCCACGGCGCCGACGGCGGTGGCGGCATAGGTCCAGGTGCGATTGGTCGAGAGGTCTTTGACTTCAATGTTGGCGCCGGAAAGCCGCACTTCGGCATTCGTGGCGGTGTCATTCGACTGAATCACCAACGTGCTGCCGTGGAAGACCAGATTGGATACGGAAAACAACGCCCGGTTTTCCAGCGATTCGCCCTGTGGCACAAAATCCACACTGGGACGGCGACGCGAATCAGGCCCGCGGCTGAGAAGACGGCGAAGAAGGCGGAACAAGGTGGTAGACCTCCTCGCGTTAGCATGTGCCCCGGAGCCGGCTGCGCGATTGCTCTTTGAGATGCTTCTGGAACCATAGCTTACGATGAAGCCTGGCGCCGTCGCAAAATGCGTACTGGAACCACCCCTCCTTACCCTCGCCAGGGGTTTCGTCGTGGGCATCGGCCGGTGCGCCGAACACCACCCGGCGCGTCTTCTGCGCGTAATCGCGGAGATGGTAGAAGTCGAGCCCGATGTCGGTGACCTCGCCGTGCAGCT
>JBGQHD010000039.1:0-13050 GCA_041497795.1 Planctomycetia bacterium | reverse complement strand
TCCCACTCGTGGGGCACGTTTCCAACGTGCCTGGAGCGTAACAGGTCTTACGGGCACGTTGAAACGTGCCCCACGCGACGCCCTCTGGAAAATCTTCGGCGAAGACCGCCTGATCTACGGCAGCAACTGGCCCGTCAGCGAGCGATTCGCCAAATACGCCACCGTGCACGGCATCGTGCGTACATACTTCGCCGAACGCGGGCGGAAGGCGAGCGAGAAGTTCTTCCTCGGCAACGCGCTGGCGGCGTATAAGCCGCCGAAACGCGCGAGCTGACGGGTAAACGTGGCCACACGATGAGCCAAATCACTTTGGTTTCTTCGTTTGACTTCGCAACAGGTCGGTCATTTCCGGAGCCCCATGATAGAGCTGACCCCAGTCGAGCGGAGTCTTGCCCTCGTCGTCTTTCGCATTCACGTCTGCCCCATGCTTCAGCAGCAGGCGGGCCACGTCGAGCTTCCCCATTCGGGCTGCTTCATGCAGCGGCGTGACTCTACGTGCGGCCGTGGCGTTCACGTTCGCCCCATGTTTGATCAGCGCCTCAGCAGCCTCGAAGCGGCCCCAGAAAGCGGCCTCCAGCAACGGCGTTTCACCCTCGTGTCCGGAGTTAGTGTCCGCACTGCGAATATCAGGATTGCATCCCTTGTCGAGCAGCATCTTTACGATTTCTCTGGCGTCGAGTCGCACAGCTCGGTGAAGAGCGGGAAGGCCCGCCGGATCTTTGGTCTCTCCGGCCTTGGGATTTGTCTTTAAGATCGTGACAATCCGTTGCACGTCGTTGCTGGCTATGGCCGCAAACAGGTCCATCTCGGCGCCGCCCCGCGCGAGCGCTTGCATGACGGCCCGGTGTTGCGCATTGTCCTCCTCTTGTTCTGGACGGACTTGATAGGCCGCCGCGAACATCGGCGTCCAGCCATTCTTGTTGCGAGCGCTGGCGTCGGCCTTGCTTTTGAGCAGGAATTCAACCATCGCCACTTGGCCGTGCCAACATGCCTCATGTAGCGGCGTGGAATTCAGCCGGTCTTTCGTATTTACGTCGATGCCGTGCGCCAACAACAACTTGGCGGATTCAACAGCTCCTTTTGACGCTGCCTCGTGCAGCAACGTTGATCCTTCGGGACCTTGACCATTTCCACGGTAGGTGACAGAGACTCCGGGATCGGCTCCCGCGTCGAATAGAGATTTCAGCACGGCCGGGTGTTCAATGGCGAAGTAGGCAACCGGCAGCCCGCCATAGCCAGCATCTTTCGCATCACCGCCGTTTTCCAGTAGGAGCTTCACGATGGCGGCATGGCCGAACATGGCCGCCATCCGCATAGCGTCTTTATCGCGGGCCTGTTTCTTGTCCTTCAAAAGCGCTCGCACCTTTTCGACGTCGCCCACGCAGCAAGCCGACCGGATGTTATAGTGCGCTCCTGCGTCCAAAAGGATCTTCATGATCCGCCGTACCTTTTCGCGCTCGGCCGCGGCATCCGGATGTCGTTCCAAACGGCCGTACAGGTCTGCTGCCTCGTCCATCGCGGTACGCCCGCTAACGTTTTTCGCGTTGACATTCGCTTTATGATCCACGAGCAACTTGACCATCTCAGGATCCTTGGCGAGATGCAACGCCGTAAAACGGTTGTATGCCGTGGCGTTGACGTCAGCGCCGTTGGAAAGCAACCATTCGACGACATCCCTAAAGCCGTAACGTGCGGCCAGATGCAAGGGCGGTTGTTGCAGGTCGTCCGTGCTTGTGATCAAAGTTCTGTCGGCCTTCATCATGGCCAGGGCCTGCTTTGGACAGTCTTCCCGCAAGTAGTCGTGCGGAGTCCGAAGCTTCGGATCATTGACGAGCGTCGAAACCGGCGCGCTCGTGATGCGCCCGGTCCAGACCGCCTTCTTCTTGGCTGCATCTGTGGGCTTGGTCTCAAAGACCGCGGTGAGCTTGACCGGCTTTCCCGTATTCGGCTCGGGAACACCTTTCCATGTGCGTTCACCCCAAATGCTGCCCGGCATTACTTTCCATGCGAACGTTCCGCCGCCAGGAATGGTTACGGTCTGCGGAGGTGCGTCTCGCCAGTCCGAAGGATGCCGGGCAGGCTGGTACATTCTTGACGACTGGCCGCTTTCATCTTCCGCTCGAAACGACAGCGTCTCGTACCCAAGCTGGCACCGCTCCGTCCAAATGCGGATCGGTTTGTCGGAACGATTCGTGAAGACGACCGGAAACTCGCCATCGCGGTCGATTACCAGCGCGCCGGATTTGTCCTTCGCCGGGACGATGGCTATGGTGAGGCCTCCGGCCTTCTTCGCCGGTGCGTCCTGCGCCCATGCGGTGGTGGCGACAGCGACAACGGCGCACAGCGCTCGAAGAAAAGCCTTCATCGACCTGCCCTCCTTCGATGTGGAATTGCCGCCATCCATAGTAAGGCGGGCACGTTGGAAACGTGCCCCACGCGCTCGGTCCCCACGGCTCACTTCCCGCGCTTCCCCATCGCCGGCACGTCGCGCTTGTTCGGGCCGGTGTAGACTTGCCGCGGCCGGGCGATGCGGCGCGTGCTGGAGGCCATCATTTCTTTCCACTGGGCGATCCAGCCGGGCAGCCGGCCCATGGCGAACAGCACCGTGAACATTGGCACCGGGATGCCGATCGCCCGGTAGATGATGCCGGAGTAGAAATCGACGTTGGGGTACAGCTTCCGCTCGATGAAATACTCGTCCGACAGGGCGACCTGCTCCAGCTCTTTGGCGATGTCGAAGAACGGGTCGTCGATCCGCCGCTTGGAGAGCAGCTTCTCGCACATGTCCTTGATGATCGTGGCCCGGGGGTCGAAGTTCTTGTAGACCCGGTGGCCGAAGCCCATCAGGCGGAAGCCGCTGGTCTTGTCCTTGGCCAGATCGACGTATTTCTTGACGTTGCCGCCGTCGTCGCGGATGCGCTCCAGCATCTCGACGACGGCCTGGTTGGCCCCGCCGTGCAGCGGCCCCCACAAGGCCCAGATGCCGCCCGAGATGGCGGCGAACAGGTTCGCCTCGGCCGAGCCGATCGCGCGGACCGTGGCCGTGCTGCAATTCTGCTCGTGGTCGCCGTGCACGATCAAGAGCTTGTTCATGGCCTCGACGAAGTCGGGGTCGCTCTCGTACGGCTCGCAAGGCACGGCGAACATCATCTGCAAAAAATTCTCGCAGTACGAGAGGTCGTTCTGCGGATAGATGAATGGCTGGCCGATCGATTTCTTGTAGCTATAGGCCGCAATGGTGGGCAGCTTGGCCAACAGGCGATGGATCGAAACCTCGACGTGCTTGGGGTCGGTCGGGTCGAGCCAGTCCTGGTAGAAGGTCGAGAGGGCCCCCACCACCGACCCGACCATGGCCATCGGATGGGCGTCGGGGCGGAAGCCGTTGTAGAAGCTCCGCATGTCCTCGTGCAGCATCGTGTGCCGCCGAATCGACTGATCGAAGGTCTCCCGCTGGCTGCGGGTGGGCAGCTCGCCGTAGATCAAGAGGTACGCCACCTCGATGAAGTCGCAGCGCTCGGCCAGTTGCTCGATCGGGTAGCCGCGATAACGGAGGATGCCCTTTTCGCCGTCGAGGTACGTGATCGAGCTGGTGGCGCAGCCGCTGTTGACGTAGCCCTCGTCCAGGGTGATGTAGCCGGTCTTGGCCCGCAGTTGCGAGATGTCGATCGCGCGTTCTTCCTCGGTGCCCTCGACGATCGGCAGCTCCAGCTCCTTGCCGTCGAGGATCAGCTTGGCGGTTTTCCCCGTCGCCGGGACCTTGGGCTTGGCGAGCACCGAGGAAGTGGACAGCGTGTCGGTGGGAGTCGGCATGGATGAGTGATCGGTAAGCGGTTCGTCCGTTTGGCGAGGGAAACCAGGAGTGCGTCACGGCCTGACGGCGCCTCGCGCCACCGAGAAGGCAGTTTACCGCTGCCCCCGCCGGGAGACAATTCGACGATGGTGGCGGGTGAGGAGGGCGTCCTTGGTTCGATGTTGGACGTTGGACGTTGGACGTTCAACGTTGGACGTTCGGCGCGGTCGTGAAGAGACGAACGTTGAACGTCCAACGTCCAACGTTGAACCGAGAATGGCACGCCACGCAATGATGAGGAGGGGGCTTAGGCCGCTTACGCGCCACGCTCGTCTTCGGCGCGCTCGTCTTCGGGGCGGTCGCGGCGCAAGGCAAGGAAGCGGTCGAGGATGCCGTTGACGAACTGCGGCGACTGGGCAGTGCCGAAGCGTTTGGCCAGCTCCACGGCCTCGTTGATGGCCACGCGCGGCGGGGTTTCGCTGTGGAGAATCTCGTAGGCCCCCAGCCGCAGCACGTTGCGGTCGGTGGCCGCCATGCGGCGCAGGCTCCAGTTGTCGGCCGTTTGCCCCAGCAGTTCGTCGATCTGGGGCCGGTGCGCGCGCACGCCGGCCACCAGCGACCGGGCGAACGCGGCCAAATCCGGCCAGCGCAGCCGCCGCGCGATGAACTCATCGGCAATCCGCGGATTCAGGCCCGGGTTCAGGTCGTCTTGATACAGAACCTGCAGGACCACTTCGCGGGCTAGGTGGCGACGAAGCATTTCCTATCAGCAATCGGGCAGTCCGGTGCTCGGACGGTCCTGGGCGTCCCTCGTTCGACGTTGGGCATTGGACGTTGGACGTTCAAGGTTCGCGTCTCAACGACCGTGCCGAACGTCCAACATCGAACGTCCAACATCGAATGGAAGAATCGGCACGCCACGCAATTATACGTACCGAGCGTGGGGTGAAAACTGAAACCTGAGGTGTGCCGTAGCCTGACTCTCCGAGTCGGGCGTCTAAGTCGGCGCCCGACTCGGAGAGTCAGGCTACAAACGATCGCGGCGCGCCTAATTGCCGAACAGCCGCCCGATGTCCAGCGTCAGCACCAGCACCATCACGGTCAGGATCAGCGCCAAGCCGAGGAAGTTCAGGCCGATCATGACTTTCTCGCTGGGCGGTTTGCGGCGGATGCCTTCATAGGCCAAAAACATCAGATGCCCGCCGTCGAGCACTGGGATGGGCAGGATGTTCACTACGGCCAGGTTGGCGCTGAGCATGGCCAGGAACAGCAGGAACTGGGTGAAGCCGGCCTCCACCGAGCCGGCGGCGAAGGTGAAGATGCCCAGCGGCCCGGCGGCGTGCTGCCCCAAGTCGCGGATGCGGCGCAGGAACGTCAGCACCATCGACATGGCCTCGCCGGTCTCTTGGGCGCCCAGCTTCAGGGCCTCGCCCAACGATCCGGCCACGCGCACGTCGGAGAGCGGCATCAGCAGAATGCCGCGCTCGGAGCGGAACCAGTCGGAACGCCGGAACGGCGCCACAGGATACACGGTCTCCTCCTTCTTCTCGCCCACCGAGATTTCCACCTTCTTTTCCGGCGCCGCGCGATCCTGGAGGTAGCCAAAGAAGACGCTGGGCCAATGGTGCTTCTTGGCGCCCAAGGGCAGGGTGATCTCCTTCAGCGGCCACGGATCGTCGGGGGACTTCCGCGGCAGGCGCATCCAGAACTTGACCTGCGAGATCGTCTGGCCGGCCTTCAGGCCGGCGGCCTCCGCCGGACCGGAGACGGCTGCAATCTCGTTGAGCACGTCGTAGGCGATGCCCAGCGCCGGGGCCCCCATCGGCTCGTCCGTAAGATTGTTGTTCTGGTCCGGCGTGCCCGTCGGCTCCTCCGACCACCGCGGCTCGCGCAGTTTCACGTCGAGCGTGATTTGCTGGCCCTCGCGCATGAGCGACACGTTCACGCTCTTGCCGGCCCGTCGGCGCAGCAGCTCCGGCATGAAGAGGGGATCGGCGGAAAGCACGTCGTCCGGGCCGTCTCCGGTCACCTTCACGATCTCATCGCCCGCTTTGATGCCCGCCTCGGCGGCGGGCGAGCCAGGTTGCACGGCGGTGATCGGACCGAACTTCATCACCAGGCCCAGGTCGCGCATCGGGGCCGGGGCCAACAAGAGGGTCGCGTGGTGCCGTTCGACGGGGCCTTGCTCATCGCTCTTCTTGGGTGCATCCGGATTCTTAATACGATCGACCGTCAGTTCGAGCATCTCGCCGGCGTGCTTTACCAGTTGCGCTTGCAATTGGGCGTACGTGGAGACCTCAACCGGCTTGTCCTGGCCCGGCGCCTTGACCGCCAGGATGAGGTCGCCGCCTTGAAAGTCGGCCTCCGCGGCGGGTGTGCCCGGAACGCCCAGCGGCTCCGCCGGCGCACGTCGCCAACTCGGCGGCAGCTCCAACGTGTACGAGGAACTGATCCCCAGCCGAGACAGATTGTCGGCGCCCATCTCCGGCTCGATCGTCTCGGTGACGAGCTGACCGGAGCGGGGATCGAGATACGTGATCTCGACGGTCTTACCCTTCTCCGCCATGCGGGCGTAGTACACAATCTCTTTTTCCCACCGCGGATTCGGGATACCGGCGATGGTGGTGATCCGTGCGCCCACCGGCCATTTGTGCCTCCATGCGGTGCCCCCCGGCACGACGTGCCCTACGACCGCCTGGCGGTAGGGGACGCCCAATCCGTAGGCGATCGAGGCCAGCACGAAGGCCAGGATCACGTTCATGATCACGCCGGCGGAGATGATGGCCATCCGCTGCGGAATGCTCTTGGCCAGATAGCTGCGCGGGTCCCAGCGCGAGCCCTCCGACGGCGCCGTGGCTTCGGTTACCGTCGCGGTCGAAGCCGCCATCGCCTCACCCCCCGCGCTGCCTTCAGCAGCCTCGTCGGCCGCCCGGGCGCGGTCGTACTCGGCCTCTTGGGCGTAGGGGTTATCGTCCTGGCCGAGCATCTTCACGTAGCCGCCCAGCGGCAGGATGCCGATGCCGTATTCGGTCTCGCCCCACTTCACGCGCGGGCCGATCGTCCGCGGGATGGAGAACCCCAGCGGTTTCCATTCGCCCTCGCGCCCCCGCAACCAGTTGCAGAAGCGGCCGAGCGGCACATCGAAGCCGATGTAGAATTTGTCGCACTTCACGCCGCAGGCCTTGGCGACGAGGAAGTGTCCCAGCTCGTGGATGAAGATCACCAGCCCCAGGCCGACAACCACCATCCCCCAGACGTAAATCCAGTCCGCCACGTCGCTCCACAGCGAGCCGATCAAGAGCCAATCCAATGTGCAACCTCCTGACGTGCCCAGCGGTCGAGCTGCAGCAGGCGCTCGAGCGTGGGGTTGGGTTCAAAGTCGTGATGGCGCAGCACGTCGCGGCAGGCGGGCACGATCTGGGTGAAGGGCAGCTCGCCGGCCAAAAAGCCGGCCACGGCCGCCTCGTTGGCCGCGTTGAGAACTGCGCCGCTGGTGCCGCCAGAGCGAGCCACCTCCAGGCCCAGCCCCAGAGCCGGAAAGCGCTCCGGGTCTGGTGGCTCGAACTGCAAGCTGAAGGCCGCACTCCAGTCGAGCTTCGTGGCAATACTCCGCTGTCGTTGGGGATAAGTCAAGGCATACTGAATGGGGAGCTTCATGTCGGGCGGGCTAAGCTGGGCAATCACGGCGCCGTCCACATATTCTACCAGCGAATGCACTACCGACTGGGGGTGCACCACCACCTCGATCTGCTCCGGCCGCAGGTCGAACAGCCAGCGGGCCTCGACGATTTCCAGGGCTTTGTTCATCATCGTGGCCGAATCGACCGTGATCTTGCGGCCCATGTTCCAGGTGGGGTGAGCCAGGGCCTCGGCGACGGTCACTTGGGCAAGCTGCTGGGCCGTGTGCCGCAGGAACGGCCCGCCGCTGGCCGTGAGCACGACCCGCCGCACGTCTTCGCGCCGGCCCGCTTGCAGGCATTGGAAGATCGCGCTGTGCTCGCTATCCACCGGGATCAACCGGGCACCGGTGCGGCGGGCCAGCTCGACGACCAGCGGCCCGGCCATGACCAGCGTCTCTTTGTTGGCCAGGGCGACCGTCTTGCCGGCTTCCAGTGCGGCCCAAGTGCCGAGCAGTCCCGCGCTGCCGACGATGGCCGCTACTACGACGTCCACCGCCGGGTCCGTGACCGTCTGGCGCAAGCCGGCCTCGCCTACCCGTATTTCGACGCCGGGCGGCAGATCTTGCCGCCAAGCCGCGTCCGCTGCCTTCGCCGGATCGGTGACGACCAGCCACTGCGGCCGCAGACGGCGTGCTTGCTCCGCCAGCACGTCCGTCCGAGTATGGGCGGAAAGGGCCACGGCGGCCAGGCTGCCCTCCGACGCCTCGATGACCTCCAGCGTGCTGCGGCCGATGCTGCCGGTCGAGCCAAGCACGGCGATTCGGGTGACGCGAGAGGTCATGGGGAATCCTGTAAGGCGGACACTCTTGTCCGCCTCTGCTGCCATCTTGTCTTGTCAGCGCGATGCTGGCGGTGCCGGCCGCACGACCGGTGAAGCGGCGCTCACGGCGACGGACAGGAGTGTCCGCCTTACCAAAGTTACCACCCTATTGTCCGGCTGAATCGGCATTCCCGCAACCAACATCAGCCGCCAAAACCGGGGGCTCGATCCAGCGCGGCCGATGCGCACCCAAGTCGCTGACGAGCCTGATCTTAGAGCCGCCCATCGCAGTGCGGTGCATGCCGCCGCGCTCCTGGCGCGCCCCCACTTGACCGAGGCGCCGGGCCAAATCGGCCCGACTGTCGTTGTAGACACCTAGGGTGGCCCTTACGATTAGGTTAGCACGCCGGTTGGCGTCGATGGGTCGGCGGACAAGAGTGTCCGCCTTACACTCGATGCGGCATGAAGGCACGGGATGGATTGCAGTCCCGCCCGGCCCGTCGCAGGCAGAATGTATTGCGAGCAGCCAAGCATGGAAAAACACGAGAACCGAGAGAACGCCGAGCGCAAGCCCGACGGTCAGCGCAAGGGGGGCGAGCGGCGCGGCCCCGTCGGCGGCAATGCGCTGTGGTACATGATCGCCATCGGCATCGGCATGCTGCTCTTGACCATGTGGTTCAACATGGATGGCGGAGTAGAGCTGGAGTATTCGCAGTACGTCGCCCTGCTCAAGAAGATGAGCGAGGAAAAGGACCCCGCCAAGCGCGGCGAGGTCAAGATCAAGGTCGCTCACGACGTCGGCTCGAAGAAGGAAGAGTTCTTCTACTGGGGCCCCACCGACCTGGTGATCGACGACGAGCAGATCGCGGGCAAGATCAAGCGCCAGCCCGTGGATCCCAAGCCGAACGAAGTGGTGCGGACCGAGTCGTTTCACGTCTCGCGCCGCGGTCTGACCGAGGGGGGCGAGACCCAAGCGCTGCGGAGCCTGCACGACGCCGCCGGCGTGGGCTATCGCGCCGCGCAGCCCCCCAGCCCCTGGCGGATGTGGATGCCCACCTTGGTGATGACCGGGCTCATCATCATGGTCATCTTCTTCATGATGCGGCGGTTCGGCGGGGCCGGCTCGGCGATGGCCTTCGGCCGCAGCCGCGGACGGCTCTATGCCCAAGAGGATATCGACGTCACCTTCGAGGCCGTGGCCGGCATCGACGAGGCCGTGGAAGAAGTGCGGGAAGTCGTCGAGTTCCTCCGCACTCCGGAAAAATACCATCGGCTCGGCGGCCGCATCCCCAAGGGCGTGCTGCTGGTCGGCCCGCCGGGCACCGGCAAGACGCTGCTCGCCAAGGCCATTGCCGGCGAGGCGGGCGTGCCGTTCTTCAGCCTCTCCGGCTCCGACTTCGTGGAGATGTTCGTCGGCGTCGGCGCCGCCCGCGTCCGCGACATGTTCCAGCAAGCCGAGAGCCGAGCGCCGTGCATCATATTCATCGACGAGCTGGATGCTCTGGGCAAGACCCGCGGCAGTGGCATCGTCGGCGGCCATGACGAGCGCGAACAGACGCTCAACGCCCTGCTGGTCGAGATGGACGGCTTCGACAGCAACAGCGGCGTGATCGTCGTCGCCGCCACCAACCGGCCCGAAACGCTCGACCCAGCCCTGCTGCGGCCCGGCCGCTTCGACCGCACCGTGCTGGTGGACCGGCCCGACGTGCGGGGCCGCGAGCAAATCCTCAAGGTCCACGTCAAGGACGTGAAGCTAGGTCCGGACGTCAATCTCGCCGAAGTCGCCGGCATCACGCCCGGCTTCGTCGGAGCCGACCTGGCGAACCTGGTGAACGAAGCGGCCCTGCTCGCCGCCCGCACGGGCAAAGAGGCGGTCGGCATGGACGAGTTCAATTCCGGCGTGGAACGCGTCATCGCCGGCCTGGAGAAAAAGCAGCGCGTGATGCGGGCCGAGGAAAAGCAGCGCGTCGCCTACCATGAGGCGGGGCACGCCCTGGTTGCCTACTCGCTGCCCAACACCGACCCCGTGCACAAGGTCTCGATCATCCCCCGCGGCTACGGGGCCCTGGGCTACACGCTCCAGCGGCCCGAGCAAGACCGCTACCTGATGACCCAGGCCGAGCTGGAGAGCATGATCCAGGTGCTGATGGGGGGCACGATCGCCGAGGAGTTGATCTACGACGACATCTCGACCGGCGCTCAGAACGACCTGGAGCGGGCCAGCGAGATCGCCCGCAGCATGGTCATGGAATACGGCATGAGCAAGCTCGGCCGCGTGAACTACCGCGAGAGCAAGCGGTCGCCTTTCATGGGCGGAGGGGTGCCGGCCGAGTACCCCGCGATGCGGGCCCACAGCGAGCAGACGATGCGGGACATCGACCAGGAGGTCAAACGCATCATCGATCAGGCGATCGAGCGGGTGCGGCACATACTCACCTCCCGCAACCAGGCGCTCGAGGCCCTCACCGCCCGGCTGATGGAGAAAGAGACCATCAACGCCGACGAGCTGAAGGAGATCGTGGACGCCAACTCCCCCAGCCCGCTGATCGTGCCCGGCACTAACGCCGAGCCGAAGCGGACCACAAGCGAGCAGCCCAAGCCGCGCGAAATCGGCGGGCTCGAGGGCATGGCCGGGCCATAAACTGTGGCCGACTCGCTCCGCGAGTCGGAAAGCAGCTCGCAGAGCGAGTTGCCCACACTGGTGCCCAGGTCATTACTTGTTAAGCAGCAGCAGAATCCCCGCCGCGATCCCCACGCACGCAGCCAGCTTGTGGACGTCCAACCAGCCGGCTGAAAGGTTGATCACGCCGAACTGGGCAACTCCCCAAAGAATGAGAAAGATCGCCAGCAATAGCATTCCCCAACCGCGCGGAAACTTAGCCATGCCACACCTTCCCGGTAGCGGTCACATCGGCCGGCCGCCTGCGCAGGCGACGGGCAGGACCATCTAGCGACCATACGCCTTCGGCCAGGGAGTGTCCAGGCAGACATGAGCACCCCGGCTGCTAGCGAGCAGCCGGGGTGCCTGCATGATGCTCGTGTGCCCGTTTACGCCGACACGGCCAAGGGCCGGCTGCGGCGGTAGAAGCCGACTCCTTCCAGGGCCTTGTACACCTCTTCCAGCGTCTTCTCGCCGAAGTTCGAGATGCTGAGCAGGTCGTCGCGCGTGCAGTTCAGCAGGTCGCGGACCGTGAAGATGCCTTTCTCCTCCAGGCAATTGGTGGTCCGCACCGTGAGGCCGATCTCGGCCGTGCTGAGGTCCAAGCGGCCGGCCAGCGACTGAGCCCGCCCTTCGGCGGCGTTGAGGGGGATACGCGTCCGAGCCATAAACTTCCTCCATGGGGAGTGTTCATCATGATCCACTCCGGTCACCCGCGAGAATCCGTCTCGCCAGAGGAGGAGAAGTATACCGCGAGGCCGGAATTCGCCAAACAGTTTCTGGCAGGCCGGCAGCGGCCATCGGCGGGGCCAGCACCCCGGCTGCTGGGAGCAGCCGGGGTGCTGGTCTACGGCTGGTCCTTGCCGCTTGGCTCTTTGGCCTTGGCCGGCTCGGACGTTTTCCCGTCTGCCGACGTGGGGCACGTTTCAACGTACTCGAATGCGAGCATGCTTAGCGACGCGAGCCACGGCTGGGTCGATTTCTAACTGCCGTGCCACGGCGGCCGCGGTTTCCGCGACGGTGATCTCCTCCATGCAGCGCGGGGGATCATAGCCCAACGGGCAGCGGCCGGCCGTCTTGCAAGGCGAGCACGGTAGGTGGCGGGTGAGCACGATGGCGTCGGAAGCGTACGGGCCGGTCCAGCGCGGATTCGTGGGGCCAAGCAGGGCGACGATTCTCGCGCCCGCGGCCACGGCCAGGTGCATCGGCCCCGTGTCGCCCGTGACGACACACGCCGCGCGACCCAGCAGCACGGCGGAAGCCAGCAACCGAAACTGCCCGTCGGCCCGCAGCAGTGCGCTGCCGGCCGCCTGGTCGATGCGGTCGCAGCGGGCGCGCGACGCCGGCCCGCCGGAAAGCGCCACCCGCACGCCGGGCACGCCCTTGAGGTGGGAGGCGAGCTCTGCCCAGTTCGTCTCCGGCCAGAGGTTGGCCTCCCGCCGGGCATCAGGACAAAAAACGACCAGCCGCTCGCGCCGCGGATCGATTCGCTGTTCGGTCAGCCACGCCTCGACCGCGGCGTGATCGTCCTGGCTCGGCTGGAGTGGAAACAGAGCCGAGGTCGCCGAGGTTCGATGTTGGACGTTGGACGTTGGACGTTCGATGTTCACTCCTTCGCTTGCCGCATGCGGTGCGAGCTTCAAATAGGGCCGCTCCAGCCGTGGCTCGGCCGGCAGGCCGGTCACGGCCTGGGCCAACTTGAGGTACCATTCGACGGCATGGCAATCCTGCGGTGGTCTCGGCACCGGGGCATTGTAGAACCAATGCGCCAGCTCATTCCTTGGCGAGAAGCCCACCCGCCGGCGGGCCCCGCACCAGCGGATTACCAGCGCGGCGCTGCGGAAGATGCCCTGGAAGTCGATGGCCACGTCCCAGCGCGTGCGCCGCAATCGGCTGAGGAATTGAGCGTAGCTGCGGAGGTTCGCCCGCCGCCACACGATCACTTCGTCGAGCCACGTCTGGCCGCGCAGCAAGTCGGCGTGCGGCTCCTCGACCGCCCAAGCCAGCCTGGCCCCTGGGAACGCCGCGCGCAAGTGCCGAGCCGCGGGCAGCGTGTGGATCACGTCCCCCATCGAGCTGAGCTTGACGATCAGAATGCTCTGGGGAGGCATGGTAGGGTGGGCACTGCCCACCAAAAGCGGGTGGAGTGCGAATGATCGTG
>JBGQHD010000038.1:0-13061 GCA_041497795.1 Planctomycetia bacterium | reverse complement strand
GCCTTGCCAATGAGGAAGCATCTGGGCGGCTGCCAGCATTTGGACAGCCGCCTGCCGCCGATAGCCCCCCAGGCGGTGCCATATATTTCGGCTGCGTCGCCCTGTCGGCTTTGGCCAAAGGCGCCGAAAACTCGGCATGTGCCTGCTAGCGGGAGTTTGTTGTTTTGGTCGTGCTCATGCTCGCGATCTCCTCTTTCGAGTACGAGCACGAGCACGACGACGGCTGCACGAACCGAATCGAACTGCTACTCAAGCGCACGTCGCTCAGCTAGCATGCGAGCTATGGATCGCGATGCCTTTCTCGCCCGCGTCCGCGAAGCCGCCCGAGCGGGCCGGCCCTACCGGGTACACACGCAGGAAGTCCCTTCGCACGTCGGCTACGTGGGCGCCGGCGATGATCCATCGGCGCGCTTGGCCGCGGAGGTGGAAGCCGTCGGCGGCCGTGCCTGGCTCGTGGACGATCTGGCGAGCGCCCGTCGCAGACTTGCGGAGCTGCTCGAGTCGCAGCGGCCGCGCACCGCACTCTGCTGGGAACATCCGCTGCTGGAAGCGCTGGACGTGCGGGGCGCGCTGCGTGCCGTGGGGGCGCAGGCCGTATCGCACCAGCAACTGTCAGCGCTAACCGCTGATGCGCGGCGTTTGGCGATCCTCTCGGCAGACCTGGGCATCGCGGCAGCCGATTGGGCCGTGGCCGAAACCGGTTCGCTGGCCGTGGCCGCCGCGGCGGGGCAAGAACGCTCGGTGACCCTCTTGCCGCCGGTGCTGATCTCCGTCGTGGATGCCAGCCGCATCGTGCCGGACTTGTTCGATCTGTTTGACAGGCTCGGGGCGTCGAACGTTGCGCCGGGCACAATTGGTGGGCACAGCCCACCCTACGAGCTGCCGAGCAACTTGGTCCTGATTACCGGGCCGAGCAAGACGGGCGACATCGAGCTGCAACTGACGACCGGCGTGCACGGGCCGGGCGAGTGGCACGTGATCGTCATTCGCCAGGCGGTCGCGCCTGCGGCAAGGTAGCGGTGAGAACTGCATGACTCCCTCTCCCCTCTAGGGCCGTCTGGGGAGAGAGCCGGGGGGGCCGGGGTGAGCGGAACTTCGCGGAAAAAATGCCACTCATCCAATCTTGACCCCGCACCGGGCGTTCATCGTGCCGCGCCGATTCCCTGCGCCCGCTCATACGCGGCGATCTTGTCTTGGTGCTCGAGAGTCAGGCCAATGTCATCCAACCCGTCGAGCAGGCAGTGGCGGCGGAAGGCATCGACGTCGAACTGGACCGATAGCCCGTGGCCGTCGGTCATCGTCTGCGTCGCTAGATCGACCGTCAAGCGATAGCCCACGTGCCGCGCCACGCGGTGGAACAAATCGTCCACGACGGCCTCGTCCAACCGCACCGGCAAGAGTCCGTTCTTGAAACAGTTGTTGTAGAAGATATCGGCGAAGCTGGGGGCAATGATGGCCCGAAAGCCATAATCGGCCAGCGCCCAGGGGGCATGTTCCCGGCTCGACCCGCTGCCGAAATTCCGCCGGGCCAGCAGGATCGTGGCCCCCTGATACGGTGGCTGGTTGAGGACGAAGTCGGGATTGTCCGCCCCGCTGTCCAGAAAGCGCCAGTCGAAGAACAGGTACTGGCCGAAGCCCGTCCGCTCGATCCGCTTGAGGAACTGCTTGGGGATGATCTGATCGGTATCGACGTTGGCCCGATCGAGTGGGGCCACGAGGCCGGTGTGGGTGGTGAAGGGCTGCATGTAGTATCTGCTGCGTTAAGGGTTAGGCCGCACCCACAAGCTGCAGTGCTGCGGCGACCGATCCGTCGGGGACTGCGATCTCCGGAACGTCCCAGGAAATCGCTGCTGTTCCGTTGGCGGCTGATTGCGATTCCCAAGCTTCAAGATTCCGACGAATCCGGTCGTTGTCAGGGGCGAGTGCCATCGCAGCCCGGAAATGTTCTCGCACCTGCGCCAACGGATAGCCGAGATACGATTTGGCGATTGCCGTCCACTCGTGAATCTCCGCTAGGTACGCGGGCTCATCCGTCAATGAGAGTGCTCTTGCGCATAAGTCGATGGCAAGTTGATACTCGCCGGAGATGATCGCGTTCCTCGCGAGATATGCGTACGGCCAATAGAGACTTGTATGCTGCGCGACCGCTTGGCGAAAGTCGGCCAGGGCTTGAGATTGGTCATAGGTATGCAGCAACAGGCCCCGCGCCGTCAAAGCCAGCTCGCTGCCTGCTTCACTCGCTAAAGCAAGGTCAAACGATCTGCGAGCTTCCTCGATTTCCCCAAGCATCTGATAACACATGCCAAGCTGTACATAGGTCATGGACAAGAGCTTGTGGTCTTTTTGTCGCTCCGGTAGCCGTTCCTCTGCCGTCAGTGCCGCTCGAAATAGCTCCACGCACTCCTGCCAGATGGGAAGAGCAGATGAACGCGGCATGTTCCGCGTCGACGCGAAGGCAATTTGCACCAAGAAACTGAGTACGTAGGGGGACAATCTGTCCAAATGAGCTGCCAGCGACTTAGCTTGCCGAAGTCCCTCTTGTGTCTGACCGGCATTGCAGAGAGCTCGAACGAGCGCAGCCGCGAAGTCAGGTTTGCGGCTTGCTGCGTCACGGAAGAACGGGATCGCTGCTTCCGGCCCGGCCAAGTGCTCCCAGCATCGCCCACGGACATATCCGACAAAGTCCGCAGAGATTCCTTCCGGTTGCTTCGCGATAAGATCGCGCAGTCGCCTCCAATCCTTGGCCTCCCATGCAGTGAGAATCTCGCTCGACCTGACGCCACCTTCCTGAGGGTGCTTCAAGAGGGTAGCGGAGTCTAGAGTGTAGAGATCGGCGGATAGCTCGTCGATCAGCTCCATCTCTCCAGCAGTCAAACGTCGCCACGGCAGGTCCATCTCGTCGCGGAGAGCATCGGCCTCGGGCTCGTCACCCTTTCCCTGTGCGATGAGTTCATGCAGGCGCGTCAATCGCCGCACTAACTCAACGAAGTCCGGGTTCTTCTGTTTTTCGTTCCGGGGCATGATTACGACTCGTCGATTACCCATTGGTCCCGCGTGGCCGCCAGCGCACTCTGATACCTGGCCAGCGGCATGGCGATGGCGGGGTCAACCGTGCCATGAGCATTGCTGTCCGTTCTCAAAAACAACTCGTTGCAGAGGGCGCCGTCCTCAAAGGGGCCAGCACCCATCCGCCAGCAGTAGTCTCTGTCACTGCCCGTTGCCGCAGGAACAATGCTCCGCAAGCGTCTGGGGATTCGGAATCTTGGCAGTTGTCTCCAATTGGGTGCGACCGACATCCCGCCCGTCGCGGGGTGCACGTTACCATCGGCGTCTAACGCGATGTCAGCGTTTGGATCAGGTGGAACACGGACGCCAAGCCCGCGCGATGACCCTTCAATTCGCGGCCTATCGTCGTCCTCACGAGTCATCGAGCGATAAATCAACGGCATGCGCGATCCTGCTGATCGTATCCGTTCCTCGACAAATTCCATTGTACATCAACGGCTACGCACGCGTTACCACAGATCGGCTTACAGCCCCAGCACGTCATTCATGCTATACATCCCCGGCGGTTTGCCCGCCAGGAACTTTGCCGCGGCCAGCGCACCGTGGACGTAGCAGTCGCGGCTGTTGGCCCGAACGGTCAGCTCGATCGTCTCGCCCAACAGGCCGAAGATGATCGTGTGCTCGCCGGGGTGGTCGCCGGTGCGCACCGCGTGGTAGCCGATCTCGCCGTGCGGGCGGGCGCCGGGGCGGCCCTCGCGGCCGTGGCGATGAGCCGTTTGCCCCATGGCCTGGGCGATGATCTGGCCGAACTTCAGGGCCGTGCCGCTGGGGGCGTCTTCCTTGTAGCGGTGGTGTTGTTCGATGATCTCGACGTCCACCCCCGACGGATGGTCCCGCAGGGCCTGCCCGGCCACATCGGCCAGCTTCATGGCCAGGTTCACCGCCACGCTCATGTTGGGGGCTTGCAGCAGCGGGATTGTCGCAGCGGCGGCGCGCAGCTTCTGCTGCTGGGCGTCGGAAAAGCCGGTCGTGCCCATCACCAGCGGCACCTTTTGAGCCAAGCAAGTCTGGGCGATGATCTCGGCCGCGGCGGGCAGCGAGAAGTCGATCACCACATCGACGCCGCCGGTCAGGCTGCTGGCCAACAGCACGCCCAGCGGCCCGACGCCGGCAATTACGCCGGCATCCTGGCCGAGCCGCGGATGGCCCGGGGCATCGACCGCGGCGGCCAGCTTCAGTTCCTTATCGGCGGCCGTCAAAGCCACGAGCCGCTGCCCCATCCGCCCGGCGGCGCCATGGATCGCAATGCGAAGAGGTTGGGTCATCACCTTGTCACCCGGTCACCTTGTCACCCGGTCACCTTGTCACGTTGCTGCGTGGCGATGGGATTGAACTCGCCCTTGAATTCGGGCGGGCCATGCGGCTTCATGTCGAACGTGTCGTGCTGCGACGGGCCGCCGGTCAGGAAGATGTGGATCACCGCCCGTGGCTTGGGTGCCGGCGTCGCCGCGACGGCTGACCGCCAGGCCGCGACGTCCGCCATCGACAGGCCCAAGAGACCGATGCCCCCGGCTTGCAGCACATGGCGGCGAGTGAGGGGATGTTGTGGCGTACGGTGCTGCGGCACGGTGCTGCGGCACGGTGGCGGCTGCGCGTCGCATGACGAAGTCCTCGAGACTCAGGGGTCATCACGGATCGCTTCGATGGCCGAGTCTATCGCGGTCCGGTGCCGCTCCGCAAGCGCGCGGCACAGCGGGTCACCTGTCACCCTGAGCGCAGCGAAGCGTCTCGGACGGTACCGCGAGAGATTCTTCGCTGCACTCAGAATGACAAGTGACCGGCGGGTCGCGGTCGAGGCCACCGATGCAGAGCGGTTGATGCGTGCCACGCCTGGGCGTGTAAAGCCAAAAGCTGTGCTAAATCCTCCGGTGACTCGGTTGAAGTGGGCCGCGCCGCGGTGTACAGTCTCCGTCAATTCACGGCGCTAGCGCGCGAGCATTTCACGGTGACACTTCTCGGGGCATTAGGCCACATCTTCCCCAGCGGGGTGGCGGGAGATGGTTCCCACGCACGGAGGCGGGCGATAGCCATCGAGGACAGCCGCAAAAGAGGGCGACTGTCCGCACGACCGTAGCTTACCGGTGCGGCGGGCCTCGATGGCCCGTAGCCACGTACGATTTCGTTCGCTCCCAGTGCGCTCCGGGGAATCCGGCTTGAATTCCCCACCGATCACTCGACCGTTTCTGCCACTCATGAAGAGGTGTGAATCAATGCGCTGGACTGTTCTCTCGCTCGTCGTGGTGCTCATCGCGGGCGCGTGGTTAGCCAGGCTGCCTTCACGGTCTCAAGTTCCCGATGATTAACGTGGGACGCGACAAGTAGTCCCGATTCACCATCCGAATGACCGTTGTCCCTAGGAGAATCCACATGAAAAAGTCACAACTGTACACGGTGGCGATACTCGCCATCGGGGCGCTGGGCTGGCTCGCGGCCAGCGGCCACCTGGCGACCCTCTTGGCCCAGGACAAACAACCGCCCGGCGGCTCAACGGTTCTGCCCCGCCCGGAGCCGCCGTTCAAGGGCAAGATCGGTCGGACGGCGAAGGACTCGACCCCGGACTTCCCCAAGGCTATCGAGGCGCCCAAGGGCGCGCCGAATGTCCTGCTCATCATGACCGATGACGTAGGCTGGGGCGCGTCGTCCACGTTCGGCGGACCGATTCCGACGCCGACGTATGACAAGCTGGCCAAGGCTGGTCTGCGTTACAACACGTTCCACACCACGGCGCTTTGCTCGCCCACGCGCGCGGCGCTCATCACCGGGCGCAACCATCACACCGCTAGCACGGGCGTCATCACCGAGATGGCCACGGGCTATCCCGGCTACAACTCGCTGATGTCGAAGAGCTGCGGCACCATTGGCGAAACGCTGCGGCAGAGCGGTTACAACACGTCTTGGTTCGGCAAGAACCATAACGTGCCCGACTGGCAATCCAGTCAGGCGGGGCCGTTTGACCTCTGGCCCACCAGTCTGGGCTTCGAGTATTTCTACGGCTTCATTGGCGGCGACACCGATCAATGGCATCCGGCCATCTTCGACGGCACCCATCCCATCGAGGCGCCGAATGACCCGAAGTATCACCTGGACGCGGACCTGGCCGATCACGCGGTCGCCTGGATTCACCAGCAGCACTCGCTCGCGCCGGACAAGCCCTTCCTCGCCTACTACACGCCGGGCCTTTGCCATGCGCCGCATCATGCGCCGAAGGAATGGATCGCGAAGTTCAAGGGGCAGTTCGACCAGGGTTGGGACAAGCTGCGCGAGGAAACGCTCGCCCGGCAGATTGCGCAGGGGGTCGTTCCCGCCGGCACGAAGCTCACCGCGCGGCCCAAGGAAATCCCCGCTTGGGATTCGCTCAACGCGAACCAGAAGAAACTCTACGCGCACATGATGGAAGTCTATGCCGCCTGCCTGGCCTACTGCGACTCGAATATCGGTCGCGTCATCGCCGCCATCGAGCAAACCGGCGAGCTGGATAACACGCTGATCATCTACATCCAGGGCGATAACGGCGCGAGCGGCGAGGGCACCCTGCAGGGTCTGTCGAACGAAGTCGGCGTCGCGGCCAACGGCGTGCCGGAAAGTGAGGAATACCTCCTGTCCATCATGGACGACCTCGGCGGGCCGCTGACCTACAACCATTATCCCGTCGGCTGGGCGCACGCCATGTGTTCGCCCTTCCAGTGGACCAAGCAGGTCGCCTCGCATTTTGGCGGCACGCGCAACGGCCTGGTCATCTCGTGGCCGAAGCACATGCAGCAAACCGGCGAAGTCCGCTCGCAATTCTGCTCGGTCATCGACATCGCGCCGACCATTTTGGAAGCCGCCGGCGTCAAGCAGCCGGCGATGATCAACGGCGTGAAGCAGACGCCCATCGAAGGTACGAGCCTCGTCTATACCTTCGACGACGCGAAGGCGCCCACGCGCCACAAGACGCAATACTTCGAGATGATCGGCAACCGCGGCGTGTATGACAACGGCTGGGTGGCCTGCACCACACCGCGCCGGCTCCCCTGGCAGGCAGCCACGGATAGCAGCCCGGACGACTTCAAATGGGAGCTTTACCACGTCGCGGAGGACTTCTCGGAGGCGAACAACGTCGCCGCCGCGAACCCCGCGAAGCTCAAGGAACTCCAGGCCATCTTCGACCGCGAGGCGAAGAAGTATAACGTCCTGCCGCTCGATGCTTCCTTTATCGCTCGCGTGGATGTCTCCATCCGCCCGAGCCTGACACGTGGGCGCAGCACGTTCACCTACTATCCGGGCACGATCCGTATTCCCGAAGGCGCGGCGCCGAACGTAAGGAACAAAGATTTCACCGTTACGGCGGAAGTGGAGATCCCGGAAGGCGGAGCCGAAGGCGTGCTTGTCACGCAAGGCGGACGCTTCGGCGGCTGGGGTTTGCTCCTCATGGACGGCCAGCCGGAATTTGATTACGCGCTCTCCAACCAGAAGGAGCACAAATACCGCGTCGCCGCGAAGGAGAAGCTCGCCCCCGGCAAACACACCATTCACTTCGACTTCAAATACGACGGCCCCGGCATGGGCAAGAGCGGCACCGGCACGCTCTTGGTGGACGGCAAGCAAGTCGCGGAAGGCAAAATCGATCGCACGATCCCCACCCGTTTCTCACTCGATGAGACGCTCGACATCGCCGAGGACACCGGCACACCCGTGGTTGAGGACTACGTGGCCAAGATGCCGTTCAAGTTCACGGGCGTCCTCAAGAAAGTCGTGATCAAACTCGGCAAGAGCGGCCTCGCGGCCGCCGATGAGAAGAAGCTCAAGGAAATGGCCGAAAAGACGGCGCGAGCGGTCGAGTAACCTCAACTACCCGCCCCGCCAGCGGGCCGCGAGTTTCAGCATCGACCAGGCGGTGGAGAAGATGACGCAAAACCTCGGCGGCAATTGATCGCGCAGCACGGTGTGTGTTGAATGCTTGAACCCGGGCGCCTCGGCAAGAGGCGCCCGGGCATTACCCGTCTGCCCCCACATCCAGGTGTCCCCATGCGATTTTCCGTGCGCATCTTGGCGCTACTGGTCGTTGCCGTTTCCGCTGCGTCCGTTCGCGCCGCCGACCCGCTGCCGCCGTGGAACGACGGCCCGACCAAGAAGGCCATTGTGGATTTCGTCAACCGGGTGACGAAGGAAGGCGGCCCCGACTTCGTGCCCGTTGCGGAGCGGATCGCCACATTCGACAACGACGGCACGCTGTGGGTCGAGCAGCCGATGTACACCCAGATGGCCTTCGCCCTCGACCGGGTCAAGGCCCTGGCCCCCAAGCACCTGGAATGGAAGGAGAAGCAGCCCTTCAAGGCCGTCCTCGACAGCGACCTGAAGGAAGTGGCCGCGGCCGGCGAGAAGGGACTCCTCGAACTGATTATGGCCACGCACGCCGGCATGACCACGGAGGAGTTCGAGACTATCGTCAAGGATTGGCTGGCCACGGCCCGGCACCCGCGCTTCAAGCGGCCCTACATCGAGTGCGTCTACCAGCCGATGCTCGAACTGCTGGCCTACCTGCGGGCCGCCGGCTTCAAGACGTTCATCGTCTCGGGCGGCGGGATCGAGTTCATGCGCCCCTTCACCGACAAGGTCTACGGCGTCCCGCCCGAGCAAGTGGTGGGCACCACCATCAAGACCAAGTACGAAATCGTGGGCGGCAAGCCGGTGCTGTTGCGGCTGCCGAAGATCAACTTCCAGACCGACTGGAAAAACGACTTTCGCATTTCAGAAGTGAGACCTCTAGACCTCGCAATCATAGGTGACCAACCATGTGGAAACTTTGCTTGACCGGCGGCGTGGTGCTGCTCCTGGGAGCGGCCGTGTACGCCCAAAAGGTGACGGAAAAGAAGCCGGCGGACGCTTCCGAGGCAGTCCGCAAGACGCTGAAATCCTATGCCGAGGCGTTCAACAAGAACGACGCCGAGGCCACGGCCGCTTTCTGGGGCGCCAAGGGCGTGTACGTGGACCGCGACACGGGCGAGCGGACCGAGGGCCGCGAGGCGCTGCAGGCCGACTTCGCGAAGCTGTTCAAGGAGCACCGCGGCGCGCGGCTCACCGCCAACGTGACGAGCGTCCGCTTCATCAAGCCGGACGTGGCGATGGTCGAGGGCACGTCCACCGTGTTCCTGCCGGGCGAGGAACCGAACGAGTCGTCGTTCTCCACGGTGCTCGTCAAGGATGCGGGGGCCTGGCTGATCGATAGCGTGCAGGAGACCGACACGCCGTCGCCGCCGACCGCGGCCGAGGCGCTCAAGGACCTGGAATGGCTCGTCGGCAAGTGGCGCGACAAGGCCGACGGCATCCGCGTGGATACCGCGGTGCGGTGGAGCGCCAAGAAGTCGTTCTTGATCCGGTCGTACAGCGTCGAGCGCGAGAAGGGCGAGCGCGAGAAGGGCGACGTGCACGAGGGGACGCAGGTCATCGGCTGGGACCCACGAGCCAAGCGCATCCGCTCCTGGACGTTCGACTCCGACGGCTCGTTCGGCGAGGAGAGCTGGTCGAAGGTTGACGGCGAGTGGATCATCAAGCTGACCCGCACGCTGGCCGACGGCGGCACGTCGTCGGGCACGCAGGTGCTGACCCGCAAGGACGACAACACGCTGACCGTGCAGGCGATTGCCCGCGAGATCGACGGCGAGCCGGCCCCGGCGGGCGAGCCGGTGACGGTGGAGCGCGTGGCCGAGACAGCGACGGAGAAGATCGGCGGCGGGAAGGCGAGCCTCGGGAAGGCCAGCGGCGGGAAGGCCAGCGTCGAAAAGGCCCCCGCGACGTCGCCCCGGCCGTAACCGCCCCGCACCAGGAGAAAAACCATGAAGATCAAACGATCCATACTGTTCGTCTTGGGAGTCGCCTGCGCGCTCATGGCCAGCCACCATCTCTTGGCCGGCCGAGGAGGAGGCGGAGGGCGCGGCGGCGGCTTTGGCGGCGGCGGCGGGCGCGCTGGGGGCGGCGGGGGCGGAGCACGGCCGAACCTTGGAGGCGGCGGAGGCGCGCGGCCGAGTGTCGGCGGGGGAGGGGCTCGGCCCAATATCAGCGTTCCGCATGGCGGCGGAGGCGGCGGCGCGCGGCCGTCGAGTCAACCCGCCGTGGCCAATCGTCCGGTTGGAAACGTCTCGCGCCCCAGCATGCCTCAGGTCAACCACCCCAGCGGCGGTCTGAAGCCTTCGACGCGGCCCGCCATCGGCGGCGACTCGGGCATCGCGAATCGTCCGGCCACGCGGCCCAACCCGCCGTCGAACATCGGCGCCAACCGGCCCCTCGATCGGCCCAACACCAGCGCGCCCGGCCTGGCGGCCAACCGCCCAGGCGGGATCGCCAATCGGCCCGGCGGCGAGGGCCCGGGCAAGACCGTCCGCCCCTCGGCCGGCGACCTGGGCGACTTCCTGGGCATGCAGGGCGGGCTTCGTCCCGATCCCGGCTTCAATGTCCCCGGCGGCAAGGACGGCGGAAAGATCGCGGGGAAGTTTCCGGGCGACAAATTCCCCGGCGACAAGTTCCCCGGCGATAAGTTTCCAGGTGGCAAGGACGGTGGAAAGATCGCCGGCAAGTTCCCTGGCGGCGGCGACAATCGGCCCCTCTATCCAGACCGGCGCCCTAGCCGCGACCGGCCCGTCAATATCGGCAACGAGATCAACAACAACATCAACGTCCGCCCGACCTGGGCCAACATCAACAACAACAAGATCAACAACATCCAGGGCAACTGGCAAAGCGCCATCAAGAACCAGCCCAACTTCAACAACTATCTGAACAACCATCCCGACCGGAGGAACTACTGGAACAACTGGGGCAACAACATCCGCGACCACTGGGGCGACTACCACCATCACGACGGCTGGTTCAACCAGAACTGGTGGGAAAACCACAATCACGCCTGTTGTGGCTGGCACTATCACAATGCTTTCTACAATCACAACTGGAGCTACTGGTGGACGGCGCCCACGTGGACCACGCTGTCGAGCTGGTTCACCTGGCCCGCCGTGCCGGCCACCGTCTGGTCGAACGGGGTCTATTACGACTACGGCTCGGGCGGCAACGTGACCTACCAGGACAACAGCGTCTACGTCGGCGGACAGCAGGTCGCGTCGGCGCCGGACTTCGCCGCCAGCGCCGCCGCGCTGGCCACCGTGCCGGCGCCCGCCAGCCAGGCCGAGGCCGAGAAGGCCGAGTGGATGGCGCTGGGCACGTTCGCCGTGACCGCCAACGCGAAGGACGTCGATCCGTCGCGGGTCATCCAGCTTGCCGTCAACAAGCAAGGCGTCATCAGCGGCACGCTCTACAACAAGCAGACCGACAAGGCCCAAACCGTGCAGGGCCAGGTCGATAAACAGACGCAACGGGTGGCTTTCCGCATCGGGGATGCCGACAATATCGTGGTCGAGACGGGGCTGTACAACCTCACGCAGGAAGAGGCGCCGGTCCTCGTCCACTTCGGCGCCGACAAGGTGGAGAACTACTTGCTCGTCCGCCTGAAGCAGAGCGACGACGGGGCCGAACCGAGATCGTAAGATGGTCCCGGCGCGACGTGCTCCGGCGGCGGAATAGCCGCAAACAACTACCGCGTGGCCACGCGGATCGCGACGACGGCGCGCGTCGCGAGAGTCCGCGTGCGCCGCCGTCGTCCCATAAACCTTGGTTTGCACCATTTGGATCCCCTGGGGAGTATCAGCGCCATGACTACGACCATCGAAACTCCGTCCCTGCGTCACGAATTGCACGCCTTGCAGAAGCAATGGTGGTGGCTGCTGCTGTTGGGCGTCCTGATGTTCGTCCTGGGCGCCGTCAGCATCAGCTCGGCGGTGTACATGCGGCTCACCGGCGTGGCAATGGTGATCCTGTTCGGCATCACGCTGCTCTTGGCCGGCATCGGCGAACTGGTGACCTCGTTTTGGGCAGGCCAATGGCGCGGCTCGCTGTTGCACGTGCTGGCCGGCATCCTTTACCTGGTGCTGGGCTTCATTATTCTCAACCACCCCGCCGCCGCCCTGGTCGCCATGACCTTTATCCTCGGCGTGGCGTTCCTGATTGGCGGCCTGTTTCGCATCGTGGCCGCGCTGCAGGTGAAATTCCACAATTGGGGCTGGCCGCTGCTCAACGGCATCGTCACGCTGCTGCTGGGCATCCTGATCCTCAAGGAATGGCCGGACTCGGGCCTGTGGGTGATCGGCATGTTCGTGGGCATCGACCTGATCTTCAACGGCCTGGCCTGGGCGATGCTGGCCTTCGACGTGAAGCGGATTCGCGCTTGAAGCGAGTGCATGACGCAAAGAGAATAACCACGAAGGACACGAAGAACACGAAGACATTCAACGACGCGCTCGCTCGTCTTCTCCTTCGTGCTTTGTGGCCTTCGTCGCTCTCGTGAGCCATACTGGGCGGTTCGTGGAAACCGGGAATTCCCACTCATCTCTCATCCAAGATTCACTTTGGAGGTAATCATGCGATCCCGCTGGATGCGGCTGCTGCTCGGCGCCGCGCTGTTTACGCTGGCCTGGCCCCAGGGCGCGGCGCTGGCGCAATTCGAGCGGCTTGTCGATCGGGTCCCAAACGACGCGAATACCCTAATCATCATTGACGTCGATAAGCTCCTCGGCGCGCCCTTGGCCACCCGCGAAAAATGGAAGGACAAGCACACGGACGACTTCACGCAGGGGCGCGTCTTTGTGCCGCCGCAGGCGCAGCGGCTGGTCCTGGCGGGACGCATGGACGTCGAGAGCATGGACTACACCTGGCAACTGGCCCTGATGGACTTGCAGAAGCCGGTATCAGTCGAAAACGTCGCCGGGAAGGAAAAGGGCTACACCGATTCGGTCGCCGGGAGGAAGGTCGCCTGGTCGCCACGTGGAGCGTATGTCGCCCAGCTGGGCACGAACTCGGCCGGCGTAATGTTCCCGGCCAATCGGCAATACCTCTCCTCCTGGCTGCGCGGCAAGAACGGCCAACTTTCCCCGTACCTCCGCCAGGTAGCCCAGCGGCGCGATAAATCGTCG
>JBGQHD010000037.1:0-13152 GCA_041497795.1 Planctomycetia bacterium | reverse complement strand
CGGCCTGAAGACTAATGCAACGTCCAACATCGAACATCGAACATCCAACATCGAACGACAGACGCCAAACCATGAAGCAGCGACGCACCTACAGCAAAGCACCCCGGCTGCTTGGAGCAGCCGGGGTGCTGACTTGATGGCGGCCTGGGATTACTTCTTAGGTGAATCGGTCTTCGCCGCTGGTTCCGTCTTGGGCGGCACATCGCCCTTGGGCGGCGCGGCTTCTTTCGGCTTGCCGAACTTGAGGGTCACTCGCCCGCCCTGCATGAGCATGGTGACGACGCCCTGCTCGGGGCTGCCCTGGATTTCGAACGTGTCGGGCGGGGCGGGGCGGCGGTGATCGTAGACGGTGCGGCCGGTGCGCTTATCTACGAGCTTGATCCGCATCTGGCTGCCGCGGCCCCGTTCATCGGAGAGGAACACGAGCACCGGCAGGTCGGACGGCTGATCGAGCGCCCAGGAACAAGCGTCGATGCGGCTCGGCCCTTCCTTCCACAGGTCCTCGCCCGTCCGCGACAGGGCATAGACGGTGCCGTTGACGGGCGGCCGGCTGGAATCGTCGCTCGGCAGTTGGAAGGTGGACCTGAAGGGGCTGCCCCAGGGCCGCTCGCGCTCGTCGTCGGGGCGGCTGATGGCGACGAAATAGGTGTCGTCCGATCGCACGACGTGGATCCGGTCGAGCTTGTTGGGCAGCTTGAGTCCCTTGCGGCGCAGCTCCGCCTGGCCATCGGCGACGCGGAGCACGGCCAGCTCGCCGTCGGGCTGGAGCACGGCCACGGCCTGGTCGTCGATCATGGCCGCCTTGGAGCCGGCCGCGAACTCGCCCAGCGGCCGCGGCTCTTTGCCCTGCGCATCGAGCACGCGCAGCGATTGCTTGCCGTCGCGGCTCTCCCAGGCGACGAGCCGGCTCCCCACCGTGCCCAGAACATTCGCGGCAGGCACGAGCGTCTTCTGGCCGATCGTTTCGCCGTCGGCAGCCCGCAGCACGATCGCCTTATCGATCGCCTTGTCGCCCGCTTTATCGCCGCCGGCCCCGAGCAGGACCAGCACTTCGTCATCGCCGAAGAGCAGGCCGCCGCCAGCGGCGCCGCGGCGCGACCAGAGCGTGCGGCCGGTGAGCGGGTGTACGGCCGTGAGCGTTTCGTCGTTCTCGAAGCAGACGTAGCGGCTGCTGACCGGCCCGAGCCGCCCCTGCGGCGCTCCGGTCAGCCCCGCGAGCTGCGCCGCGTAAACGGCCTCGAACCCCCAAGGGTTGGCGAAGGGGGCGAGGGCCTGCTGTCCGCCGCGGCCGAGGGGGCCATCGGCCAGGGCGCGGCGCCACAAGATCGTGGGCAGCTCGGCGTGCAGCACGTCGATGGCTACGACCTCGTCGCCGGTCTGGGCGATCAGCAAGTGCCCCAGCGCCACCGCGCGGCTGACCGTGCGCGGCAGGCCGACCGTCGGCGAGTCCAGTTGCAGCTCCCACAGACGCTGGCCGACCGAGTCGCGGGCCAACAGCTTGTTCGCGGTGGGATTGAAGTGGAGCGACGTCTTCGCCACCCACGCGGCCTGCCCTGCCAGCGGCACCGGCAACAGCGACCGGTTCGTCGGCGCGCCGGCCAACGTTTCCGTGGTCACCTCGCCCACGGGCCACGTCGGCGGAGCCGTATCCAGATGGCGGCGCACCGGGCTATCGGCAGCCAGCGCGCTCAGCAACTGCTTGCCCGTCTTGTCGTCGATGCAAACTCGGTCGGCAAATTCGTCCCGCAGTCGGCGGTATGCCGCCGCGGCACCCTGGGCTTGTCCGGCTTGGGCCAGCAGGCGGGCCTTCTGAGCCGTGGCCCAGCGCACCGCTGCCTGGTCCGGCGACTGTTCGAGCTGGCCGAGCAGCCACAGGGCCTCGTAGCGCGCGGGGACCTGCCCGGGGGCAGCGGCGGTCGCCGCGGGGGACTGACTCTCGCGCGGCCGACTCTCGCGTGGTGCGGCCATCGCCCGCGAGACGAGCTCCTGCCGGGCCTTCACCGCCAGGGGATGAAAACCGTAGTGATCGAGGAATTCCCACAGGCCGCGGGCATTCTCCGCCGTCAGGGCCGGCGCGAGCACTTTCTCGATGGCCGCGTCCATGGCAGGCCGCTGGTCCGCGGGGCACGCTCCATAAAGCTCGGCCAAGGCCGTTGCGACGACCGCCGCGGAGCTGCGCGTGACGTCGCCCGAGGGCACGTCGCGGTCGCCCAGCACGTCGGCCAGGCGCAGCAGCGTTTGCATGGCCTCCTGCGGCTTGCCGTCGCGGCGGAGCGAATCGGCCAAGAGCCGCAGATGCCCCACGCGATCCGCGCGCCGCTCAACGAGCCCGCCCAACTCATCCAAGAGCGGGCGATGCTTGACGGCGTCGGCCTCGATCAATTGCGTCAGGCAAGCGATCAGAAGGTGCTTGGTCTGCGGATCGGACCGCGCCTGCAGAGACTGCCGTAGCAGTCCGGCGGCCTCTTCCGGCTTGCGGTCGTGCAATGCCCGCCGGGCACTGTCTCGCAGGGCCACCGGATCGGTGGCGTTCTTGGCCAGCCGCTCGCGCACCGACGTCTCGAGCGCTTGCCGTTGCTCGAAGCAATCGATCGCCAGGGGGCCCAGCGACAGCACCACGTCGCCGTAGCCGATCAGGTTGCCCAGCCCTCGTCCCTCCGGGGAGCGAAGCTGTTTGGTGAGTTGCCCCTTGCGGAGGTCGATCACGGCGATTTCCGCGCTGGACAGCGGCAGGTAATAGCTGTCCGCGGTGAGGAATCCCCGACCGGCGGTCCGGGCGGTGGAGGGCAGCTCCACGCTCTGCGACCAGGCCAGCTTGCCGCCGGCGTCGGTCGCCGCGAGCAGCAGCGCGCGGACCTTGCGGCTGCCGACGACAATCACCTTCCCCTCGTGCACGCCTGCGACGTATAGGCCGTCTTCGCGCGGCGCCGACCAGAGCTCCTTGCCGTCGGCCAGGCTCAGGCAGTGAAGCTGCTGCGAGAGCGGCGACGTGAGCAGCACCCGGCCGTCGGCGACGGTGACCGACGCATCGGTCCAATGCGGGGCCTCCGAGACATTTGAGCTGGCGCCGCGGCGGCGCTCCGGCCGCTCGTCTGGCGACCCGCCGCCCAGCGGATACTTGAACCCCCACCGCAGCGAGCGCGTGCTGACGTCTACGGCTACCACGGCGCCCACACCGGTGGGACAAATCAGGATGCCGTCGCCGGCCGAGGGGGAAAGCCCGGCCTGCCGCCGCGCGGCACGTGCGCCGACGAAGCCGCCCAGCGCGCGAAAATCGCCGTGCAGGGCGCTGCCCATCGCGTCGTCGAATTGGGCGATGCGCTGACTCCAAAGCACCTTGGGCCGCCCCTTGCTATCGACGGTGCGGGGATCGATGGCCAGCAGCCGCGTGTCGCCGCTGGTCGCATCGCTGGTGCTCCCGGCGAATTCGGCCAGCACATACAGGGCGCCCCGCATCGGCAATGGCGGGCCGAGGAACGTCACGCCGGCTAACGGCGAACCGGAAGGCTCGGTCGTGCCGTCGATCTCCCAGGCCACCGAGAACGCGCCACGATCGCTCGACAGGTTCAGGGCCTGCAAGATGTTGCCCGGCCGCGTCTGCGGCTGGGCCACCATGGCCCGCCGCCGGCCGCGGGGCGCTTCTTCGTCGTCCTGGTCCTCGACGGGGACGCGCGGGCGTTTGATCTGGTAGACGCGCTCTCCGTCGCTGCTGAGCTGTCCCAGCGTGGCGTCGTCCCACAGGCGGCGCTCGATCGAGTCGCTGGTGGACCCCATCGTGGCGCGGCCGAAGAGGTCGATGTTGAAGGGAGAAGGCGAGTCGGTCACGGCCGGCTCCGGCTCATCGCCTTGGAGGATGCGCTTGCCGGTCGCCAGGTCGATGGCCACCAGCCCGCCCAGCGAGCGCATCACGACCAGCGTTTCGTCCCCCGATCCCCGCGGCAGGGCGCGCGACGGCCGGCGAACCACCAGCGGCTGCGCGCTGGGCAGCGCGAGCTGGCCGCGCTGCTCTCCCCGCCGCATCAGGTAGGGAACCACTCCCTCGCGCTCGTCCACGAGCTGCGGATTGTCCGAGCTGCGCACCCGCCACCGCAGCGCGATCGGCTCGTCGCCCGACGAGGGCGCGTTGCGAGCCGCGTTGCCGCGGTGCACGAGCCATTGATCGCCGCGGGCGGCGCCGCCCGGCTGCCGCTCGCCGACCAGCACGGCCAGCCACGCCAGGGCCTGGTCTCCGGGGCCCGGACCGGGGATATCGCGCCCCGAGACGTTGAGCATCATCCGGGGAAACTCTTTCCGCAGCACCTCCAGGGTTTGCAGCGCTTGCTGACGGTCGTCCGCCAGGTAGTAACTGGCCGCCAGTTTGACGGAGAGCGCGGGCTCGAACCGCCGTGCGCCGGGCGAGCCTTTCAAGCGGGCGAAGCAGCGCGCGGCGCTCAGCGGCTGACCTTCCGACAGGCAGGCCTCGCCGAGCAGAAAGGCCGCCTGGTAGCCGGCCTCGGTGTAGAAGTACAGCCGGCAGATTTTCTCCAGGGCCTGCGCGTCGCCTTGAGCCACGGCCTCGTCGAGCAGCCGCTGGGCCGTGGGGCCGGAGCGCAACTGGTACGTGCGCCACACGTCGGCCGGCAAGCGCGCCAGCGCGGCGTCGATCTCCCCGCGGAGGGTCGCGCTGACCGTCACCGCCACGTCGGCCTTTTCCTCTTTCTCCGACGGCAGGAAGTAGTCGTGCTGCAAGCCGCTCTCGGCCGTGTTCTCCAGCGATTCGAGGATGTTCTGGTACAGCGCGGCCGCTTGGGCGTGATTGCGGGTATCGGAGCTGTTATCGGCATAGGCGCGGGCCAAGCGGAGCTTCTCGCGCAGCGCCCGCTCGTCGGCCCCCGGCACCGGCAGCACGCCCGAGGGAACCCCGGCTTTGCCCAACGTGGCGTCGGGCTCGAACTCCGCCCCCAGGCGAACTCGAAACTGAGCCGCCGCCCACCCCGGCCAAGCGATGAGGAGCAGCAACAGTGCCAGACGGGAGAACTGCGAGATGGGATGACACTGCGAGACGGGATGCGGCGCTGCCGACGGCCAACGGGTCATTCGAGGAGCCTCCATCTCTCGCGGATTGCGGAATACGGAGTGCGGAAGGAGCCGCCCATCTCAAGGCCTTTGTTCCCCTCCGCATTCCGGATTCCGACGTCCCCGAAGCGAGACTCCAGTTGGCGCATTGCGGGACTGTACTGCTCACTTTGCGGACTATAGCAGAAACCGTGGGGCGCGACCATGCGAACTGTGCGCCGAACGCCTGCGCCCACAGCACTTTGCAACGCAGGCATCGCCAGCAATCGGCGACAGCCGGCCAACGCCTGCTGCTGCCAGCAAGCAGCAAAGCTCGGCCCTATAAGCACATACGGAGAGAAGGCCGATACTGTTCGTGATCGCCTGCAGACCGCCATGTCCTCAAGTGCCCGCCGTCAGGCCGTGACCTACGCTTGAAGTGGGGCGAGGTCGTAAAGCACCCGTTCTGGGCACGCTTTGCCTGTGCCCGCGGCGTTGGATGTTGAGGAACGGCCCATGTGGCAATACTACGATAAACTCCTGTTCTGGCTCGACACGCTGAACGAGAACGAGTGGTTCATTCTCTTGGTGGGCGTGCTCATCCTCGGGGCCTTGTGCCTGCGCGGCTTTGGCTCGCGGAAGAATTACTAGAACAGGCTTCGAGCTTCAGACTTAGGCTTAGGGCCTGAAGCCCGAAGCCTGCCCCGCCGCTCACTGGTACTCTTCGCGGATCGGGTGGAACACGTCGAGCGCTTTGGCCCCCGCGGCGCCTGCCACGGCTTTGTGCTTCACCCCGCCGGGAATGCGCCACATCTCGCCCGGCCGCAGGGTCCGCCGTTGGCCGCCGATCGTGAAGTCCAGGTCGCCTTCGATGAGCATGCCCATCTGGTCGTGCGGATGGCTGTGCTCCTCCACCACGGCGTGCGGCTGGAATTCGACCAGCGAGATCATCAGCCGCTCGGTGTTCGCGGTGTAGATGTCCACACCGGGGAAGATGGTGTGGTGGGCGCAGGTCGGCTGATCGAGGAAGTAGGCGGACATGGAACTCACGAGCGGTTTTCAGGCGAAGCCGAATCGAACGTCCAACGTTCAACGTCCAACGTCGAATCGCGCGCCACGTTGGGTCAGTGAATCTCTCGTTCGATGTTGGACGTTGGGCGTTGGACGTTCGGTTATCCACGCGCAATTCAATTTATCCATCCAGATGCGGGGGTGCCATCGGCCCCGCGGTCCGAACCAGCGTCCAGCAGCGATGGATGCGTTTGTTGCGGAAGTCGGGCGGAATGGTCTGCTTCGTGATCTCGCGGATCGTGGCGCCGCGGATCGCCTCTTCGTGGAGCTTGAACCGGCGGAGGTTGGTCGAGAAGTAAATCTTGCCGCCGACCGCCATTTGCTCCAGCAATAAGTTCAGCAACTCGGCGTGATGCTGCTGCACGTCCCAGACGTCGGTCAGCCGCTTGCTGTTGGAGAAGGTCGGCGGATCGACGACGGCCAGTTCGAAGGGCGGCTCCCGGCGGCGCCCCCGATGGCGCAGAAAAGCCACCGCGTCATCGCGCACGTAGCGGTGCTGCTCTCCGGCCAAGCCGTTGAGCTGCAAGTTTCGCCGCGCCCAATCGAGATAGGTCTGCGATAAGTCCACCGTCGTCGTCGTCCGCGCGCCGCCGGCCGCGGCGTAGACGGTGAACGCGCCGGTGTAGCCGAACAGGTTGAGGAACCGCTTGCCGGCCGCTTCGGCCGCGACCATCGCCCGCGTTTGGCGATGATCGAGAAACAAGCCCGTGTCCAGGTAATCCGACAGGTTCACCAGGAAGCGGTGGCCCCCTTCGGCGACCTCCAGCAAGCCGCCGGCATCATCCTGCCGAGTATACTGCGACTTACCCCGCTGCCGCTGGCGCCGCTTGAAGAAAACCCGGAACGGCGGCAATACCCCCAGCGTTTCGGCCGCGGTGCGGACCATGAAGTCGAGCCACACCTGGTGCTCGGCGGCCGAACGGTCGTGCGGGCGGACGTACTCGGCGACGTGCAGGTGCCCTTCGTACCAGTCGATGATGAGCGGCACTTCGGAAACGTCACGCTCGTAAACCCGGTAACAGGTGATCCCTTGCCGCCGCGCCCACTTGCGCCAGTGTTTCGACATGCGGGTCAGTCGGTTGCGGAACACTTCGGCTTGCGAGAGCCACTTGGCGGGGATGATATTCGTTTGGTCGCCGTAGGACGGATTTCCAATCCGTCCGTCCGCAGCGGGCACCGCACTCTTAGGTTCGCGTTCGATCGTTACCAGCGAGGCCTCGGGCGTGTCGGACGGATTGGAAATCCGTCCTACGACGGCCTGGCGGCGGCTCCCTTGGTAGAGGTCGAAGCGGAGCAGCCGGCATTCGAGCGAGCCGTTGAACAGCCGCACCTTGCGCGAGGGGCGCAGACCGATCTGCTTGGCGGCTTCGAGATTGCCTGTGAGCACCCAGGCCGTGTAGCCGGCGAAGCGCTGCTTGAGCATATCGCCGATCCGCCCGTAAAACGCTTCGATCCGCGGTACCGGCAGGCGCTCGTCGTACGGCGGGTTCGTCACCAGTGTGCCGGGCGGCGCGGGGGGCTGGCAGCACTCGAAGTTGCCCGCGGCGAACCGCACGTCCGCCGCAACGCCCGCCCGCTTGGCATTCTCCTCGGCAATCAGCACCACCTGGGCATCGATGTCCGAGCCGACGATCGAAAAAGGCAGACCTGGCAACTCGTCGCGTTTCGCGTCGGCCAGCACGGCCTCATAAAGCTTGCGGTCGTAGTCCTTCCAGCGCTGGAACGCATAGCGGCGCCGCACGGTCCCCGGCGCGATGTTGCGGGCCAGCATCGCCGCCTCGATGCAGAGCGTGCCTGAGCCGCACATCGGATCGACCAGCGGCGACTGCCGGTCCCACTCGGCCAGCCGCAGAATGCCGGCGGCCAGCACCTCATTCAGCGGCGCCTCCCCGGCTCGCGTGCGATAGCCGCGCAGGTGCAAAGAATCGCCGGAAGCGTCGAGGTAAACCGTGGCGACGTTCTCGACCAGGTGCACGTTCACGCGCAGGTCCGGCTCGTCGAGATCCACCGACGGCCGGCGGCCCGTGCGCTCGCGGAATTGATCGACGATGGCGTCCTTGGTGAGCTGCGCCACGTAGAGCGAGTGCGTGGAGAACGAGCTCCAGACGACGGGATCGATGGCCAGCGAGCCGCCCACATCCAGGTGCTCCGACCACTCGATCTGCCGCACGCCGTCGTAGAGCGCCCGCTCGCTGTCGGCCGGAAACGTGCCGATCGGCCTCAGGACGCGAATCGCCGTGCGGCAGCAAAGGTTCGCGCGATACAGCAGACCCTGGTCGCCGGCGAACGTCACCAGCCGATGACCGGGCTGCACGTCCTGGGCGCCCAGCGCCGTCAGTTCTTCGGCCAAGACTTGCTCCAGGCCGGACAGCGTCTTGGCGTGCAATATAAGGCGGGCCATGGCGGTCTATTCCGGCAATCCCAGCGTCTCGAACCGCCACTCGTCGGCCGGCGTCATGGCGTCGATATCCGGCTGGACGGCGAAGCCAAAGCCGGGGCAGTGCAGCGAGGCAATCTGGAACCGCCCGTCGCGCACGGCCGGCGCGACCACGTCGCCGCGCTGCTCGTACAGGTCGCCGTGCGCGGCCAGAGCGGCCTGCTGCTGCTCGCGCGGCAAGTACGACAGGCCGCGATGATAGTGGTGGCCATTGCGTTCGACGTGCTCGAGACCCAGCGTGGCCGCCAGGCACAGGTCGGCCTGGACCGGCACGATGCCCACGGTGCAGAGGTCTTCGCCGGTCATCAGAAAGTCGTGGCGGCGGCCGCGGTCGTTGGCCAACCAGGTCAGCCCGGCGTTGAGGATGCTCTTGATCGGTCCCTTGCAGCTCTTGCTGCTCACGCCCCGATAGCCCAGTTCCAGGGCCGCCGCGTACGAATGGAGCGTGCCATCCGATTCGTCGATGATCACCGGTTTAACGCCGAGCGACCGCATCCGCTCGGTGTGCGCCGGATCGAGCGCGACGTGCCGGTGCAACGGCTGCTCGATCACCCGCGTGTTTTGCCAGAGCGTGCGCAGCGCCAGGTCGCTGCTCAGCGCAGTGATCAGCTCGTCGAATTCCTCCGTCTGACCATACAGCTCATTCCCGTCGAGCGTTACTCGGTAATCGTCGCCGCGGTGGCGCTCGATGCTCGCAGCCACGCGGCGCAAGCGCCCCAGGTCGTGCTCTAGCCGATTGGCCAGCTTCACCTTCAAGTACCGCGTACCGTTCTGCCGAACGTATTCTTCCAATGCCTGGGGAAAGCCATCAGCTACCCGCTCGCTCGCGGGGATCTCATCGACGGTCAACGGATCGCTCAGGCCGACGGTGTGGCGGACATGGACCCACGTCCGAGGCTCGGACGGCAACCAGTCCGCCGGCTGAAGTCCCTCAAGCGACGGATGAACCGCGACGGGGCGAATGCCATAGAGGTTCTCGCGCACCGCCTGAGCGAAGCTCATACCCGCCGCGCGGGCCAGCGCGTCCATCACCGCGCGCTCCACGAAGCTCAGGGCAAAGCTGGCCACCAGCGGGTGCCATCGCCCCCGCGACGCGGTCAGCAGCCGCTCGTAGGCGGCGTGCCAGGCGTCAAAGAGCGTGGTCGGCCGCGCGGCTTCCTCGCGGAGAAGCTGCTGTGCCGCGGCCGTAGCGGCCAGAATGTCGTCGATCTGCTGGCGGTACGTCCGGGCAGGGTCTTTGTCGAACCAGCCCGGCGGCAGGCAGTCGCCGCTGTAGCCGGAAACAGCCCGGCTGCTTCCAACCAGCCGGGCTGCTGGCGCGACGCCACTCTCGCACTCGATGACCGCCTCCATCACGGCCTGCGGGCAACAGGTCATGCAGGCCTTGCCGTAGCGGAAGGGGATGCGTGTGGTCGAATTCCGCAGGGCCAGGCGGGTGCTCTTGAGCGTGAATCGCATGCCAGCATGATACGTAAGGCGGACACTCTTGTCCGCCGCGGAGTGCCCTGTCACGTGGGCGAGTCTCTCCGAGACTCGCAGTCGCGTCTCGGAGAGACGCGGCCACGTGCCGCGGCCTCAATCCGCCGCAGCGCTTCCAGTGCTCCCAGCGGAATCGCAATGCCGCCGGGCGGCACGTCGTCATCGCGAGGGTTGATACGGATCAACTGCGCAGCGGACGCCCAAGTGGCGCGGCGCTCACACTCGTGCCTCACGGTGGGCACCGCCGTGCCGGCGCCCAGCTCGATGACGACCAGGCGGAGATCGTCGCGCTCCACGGCGGCCAGCCAGTCGGCGTAGCGGTCGAGCTGCTCGGCGGTGCGGCCGTCGCACCAATCCCAATCGCCGAACATCAAGATATTCGGCCGCGCCAAGCCGCTGCAGCGCGAACAACTCGGCAGCGGCGATGTGGCGCGGATGGTATCGAGATCAACCTCGACGTTGAGATCGTCGGCCGGCCAGATTTCGTCGCCGCAAATGCCCTCGCATTGCAGGAAGTGGATCGAGCCGTGGCACTCGACGACCCGGCGCGGGTCGAAGCCCGCCCGCTGGAAGTGGCCGTCCACGTTGCTGGTGAAGACGAAGTACCCGCCCGGCCGCTCGCCGGCCCAGCGCAGCAGCGCGGCGAAGCCGTCGTGCGGCGTCGCGCCGCGATACAACTTCAGCCGATGCCCGAAGAACCCCCAGGCCTGCCGCGGGTCTTGCCGAAACCAGACAGGGTTCGACATCTGCTCGAACCGCAGCCCACGCTGGCGAAAGAGCGGGTAAGCTCGCCAGAACCCCTCGGGGCCGCGAAAGTCCGGCAGGCCGGAATCGACCCCCAGGCCGGCCCCGGCGCCGATCAGCAGGGCATCGGCGGCGCGGATCGCCTCGGCCGCACGCGCGATGGCAACAAGGGCGCTGTCAAGCTCGCTCACGCCGCTGTCTTACACCGCCGCGCGGGCCATGTCCACGCACTCGCGCAGCAAGCTGGCCAGGTGGCGGGCATTGTCGCCGGTGAGCATGGTGATGTGGTCGCCGGGCACTTCGTGCACAGTCAGGTTGTCGCCGACCAGCTCGCCCCAGCCGTAGTCGCCGCCGGCGCCCTCGCGCATCTTTTCGGCGATCAGGTCGCCGCTGGCCGCGCGGAAGAACTGCACCGGCAGGTCGCAGGGCTGCAGCTCGTTGTTCATCATGATCCGCAGGTTGGCCTTGCAGAGATTGATGAACCGCAGCACGAAGGCCTTATCGAACAGGGCTGAGACCACGCCGCCGGCCTTGGCCTTCGCCAGCACGTAGTCGAGCCGCTTGCTGGTGGTGATGTCGGCCAGCTCGTCGTAGGTCAGCTCGACCGGCGAGTCGTAGAAGCGGCCGAAGAAGTTGGCCAGCTCGCAGAGGAACTGGATGTCGTCGTCCAGGTCCACGTTCACCAGGTTCGGCCACGAGTCGATCAGCGCCAGGAGGCCGATCTCGTCCCCCATCTGCTTCAGCCGATAGGCCATCTCGTAGGCCACCGGCCCGCCGGAGGACCAGGCCACGAGGTAATACGGGCCGCGCGGCTGAAGCCGCTTGAGCGCGGCCAGGTAGTCGCTGACCATCTCGTCGATCGAGGTGTGCGGCTCGCCGATGCCGTCGGAGCCGCGGGCCTGGAGGGCGTAGACCGGATGGCCGTGGCCCAGGTTCCGGACCAGGTGCTCGTAACACATCACGTTGCCGCCCGCCGGGTGGACGCAGATCAGCGGCGCACGGTCGCCTTCCGGCTGCATGGCCACGAGTGGTTCCCAGCCGTCGATCGAGGGCAGCTCGTCACCGCCTTGAGAGTCCGCTTCGCCAATACTTGCGTTGCGGCCTTGACCGGCCGACGCGCTGCCCAGGAGCTTCGCCACGGCCTTGGCCAGCGACGAGACGCTGGGGCTTTCCATGAACGCTGCTATCGGGACGGTGACCTTCAGCCGCGTCTCGATGTTGATCTTCAGCTCGATGGCCATCAGCGAGTCGAGGCCCAGGGTATTGAGCGGCTGCTTGGTGTCGATCGAGGCCGCGTCCATGCCCATGATTTGGGCGAGCTGCTCGCTGAAGAACTGCACCAGCAGCGCTTCCCGCTCAGGGATGTCCAGGCCGCGGAGCTTTTCGCGCAGGGCGGCGTCCTCCGGTCGGTCGGCTGCGGCAGGCTGTGCGGCCCCGTCGGCGGGGGCCACTTCTCGCAGCAGCGGCGGCACGGGACCGCGATGGAGCTTCAGCATGTCGGCCCAGCGGACCGAGATGGCGGTGGTTGGCGGCGATTTCTCTTCCAATCGCAGCAGGCTGCCCAGCAGCTCAAGCGCCTTGTCGGCCGGCAGCAGGTGCATGCCGCGGTCGGCGAGCTGCGCGTCGCGGCCCGCTTCGGCGGCCATGCCCGAGCCGGCCCAGGGACCCCAGTCGATGCTCGTGGCGGGCAGTCCCAGCGAGTGGCGATAGGAGCACAGCGCGTCGAGGAAGGCGTTGCCGGCCGCGTAGTTCGCCTGACCGGGCGAGCCGAGCACGCAGGCCACCGACGAGAACATCACGAAGAAGTCGAGCGGCCGATCGGCCATCTGGGCGTGCAGGTTCCAGGCGCCGGCCACCTTGGGGGCCATCGGCTTATCGAGCCGCTCCAGCGTCATGTCGAACATCACGCCGTCGTCGAGCACGCCCGCGGCGTGGATCACACCCCGCAGCGGCGGGAAGTCCTTGGGTATTTGCTTGAGCGCGGCGGCCAGCGAGGCCCGGTCGGCCACGTCGCCGCTGATCGTGGCCACTTTGGCGCCGGCAGCGCGGAGGGCCTCGATCGTCTTCAGCGTCTCGCCGGCCGGAGCGCGGCGGCCCAGCAGCACCAGGTGTCCCGCCCCTTCATCGGCCAGCCACTGCGCCACGCGCAGGCCCAGCGCGCCCAGGCCGCCGGTGATGAGGTAGCTGGCATCTTTGTGGAGAAGACCCTCGGTCTGCACACCAGCCCGACGCGCAAGCGAGGGAGGAGCGGTAGTTGACGGCGATTCTCCCTCGCTTGCGCTTCGGGCTAGTGTACGCATGCTCACAACGACCTTGCCGATGTTCTTCCGCTGCGCCATGTAGCGGAAGGCCCCGGCCACATCTGCCACGGCGAAACGCGTGTAGTG
>JBGQHD010000036.1:0-13464 GCA_041497795.1 Planctomycetia bacterium | reverse complement strand
CCGATCAAGGCGCCAATAACGGCGCCGGCAACGGGCGGCCTCGTCGGGTGGGCTCGGAGGGTGCGGCAGGCGAGCGGCCAAAGACCGGCTACGGGGCCGTTTACCTCGAGGCCTTTTCCTCGTATCTGGCCGGCGAGTGTCACCTGGCCGAGAACACCGTCAGGGCTTATCGGCGCGACTTGGCGCGGTTCCTGCGGTGGCTGGGAAACCGCCGTCCGGGCCAGCTTACGGTGCCAGACCTGTCGGCATACCCTGCCTGGCTGCTGGAGACCGAGAGCTTGGCGCCGGCCAGCGTGGCGCGGCACTTGATTTCGCTGAAGATGTTTTTTCGATACTTGCAGCTCGAAGGGGAGTTGCGGGAGAGCGTGGTCGAGCTGATCGGCAGCCCCAAGTTGTGGCATCGCGTGCCGCACGTGCTGTCGTTGGAGCTGATCGAGCGGCTGCTGGAGGCCCCGAGCCGCTTCGACGCTTGCCCTTGGCGCGACCGGGCGTTGCTCGAGCTGTTGTATGCGACCGGCTGCCGGGCGTCGGAGGTGTCGCACCTCAAGCTAGCCGACGTCCGCTTGGACGAGGGCTTTTGCACCTGCCACGGCAAGGGGGACAAGCAGCGGATCGTGCCGCTGGGCCGCCGGGCGGCCGAGGGCGTGCGTCAATATCTGGAGCAGGAGCGGCCGCGGCTCGCCGCGCGGTCGCCCACCGCGTCGTCCTGGCTGTTGCTCTCACGGCGCGGGCAACGGCTGCGGCGCGAACGGATTTGGGAGCTGATGAAGGAGTATGCCGCGCGGGTGGGCGCGCCGCCGGACGTCAGCCCGCACACGCTGCGGCACACCTTTGCCACGCACCTGCTGGCGGGCGGGGCAGACCTAAGACAGGTGCAGGAGATGCTCGGCCACGCCAGCATCGCCACGACGCAGATTTACACGCACGTCGATCTCTCGCGGCTGAAAGCGGTGCACAAGAAGTTCCACCCGCGGGCGTAGTGTGGCCGTAGGTGCCGCGAGCCGAGCGGCACCATGTTTCGCCGCGTGTCGCGGCGCTGCCGGTCCCGGCCGGCAGGCGGGACCTACTCCTCGTCGCCGCTCAAGAGGCCGAGCCGGCGCAGCCAGCGGCCGCGGGTGGGCTTGTTGTCCTTGCCTTCGTCGGCCTGGCCGGGCGAAGAGGTGCCGCGGGATTGCTGGTCGATCGCGCGGGCTCGCTCTTCGAGCTCGGCCTGGTGCCGGGCGAGCTTCGCGCGCTGGACCGAGATTTCGACCTCGGCGTGGCGGAGCTTGTCGCGCCATTCGTCCTGGAGCGCTTGCAGATTCTGGCGTTCCTGGCGGACCACCTCGTCCTTGTCGAGGACCTCGGCCACGGCGGCCGCGCCCACCGCCATCGAGCCGACGTTGGCGCTTTGTTCCTCCAGCAGGGATTGCAACTGCCGGACTTCCTGATTCTTGGCGGCGATGATCGCGTCGGTGCGGCGGATGGCCTCCTCGATGGTCGCCCGGTCGCGGCGGTCCACCTCGCTGTTTTCATCGAAATCGGCCTCGAGCGAGGCCAACAGCCGCCGCTTTTGCGATTCCCAGTCGGAGCCCGCCGAAGGGCCGGCCGCGGGGCTGGGCGGGTGGCCCGCAGCCGCCTGCGCCAGCTTGCTCTCGAACTGGGCCACCTGGGCCCGTTCCGCCTTCAGGTCGTCGAGCGCCATTTGGTAGCGGCGCTGAAGGTTCTCGTGCTCTTCCTGAAGCTCGGCGTCGGCGCGATGCGCCTGGGCGATTTCGGCGTCACTCGGAGCGACCGGGCGCTGCGCCAATTCCTCGCCGAGTTGCTTGTTCTCGGCGGCCAGCGATTGCCCTTCTTGCCGCCGCGATTGCCCTTCTTGCCGCAACGATTGCCCTTCTTGCCGCAGCGATTCGACCTCTTGCCGCAGCGACTCGACCGCCAGGCGAAGACCGGCCAGCTCGGCGTCCTGCGCGGCGACGCGGGCGCGCAGTTGCTCGCACTCGGCGAGGGCCTCGTCCAAGGCCGGCTGCACGTCGGCCGGGGGTTGGGCAGGCTGTTGCTGGCTCAGGCGACCGAGCTGCTCGGCGAGTTCCCGCTGGATGGCCGCTAGGCGGCGCCGCTGGGCCTCCATCTGCTCGTGGATTCGCAGCCGCTGCGACTCCAGAGCGCCAGCCACCGACGCGGCATCCACGTCGGTTGTGGGGGCGACGGGAGAGTCCAAGAGCGATTCCATGTAGGGTGTGCCGGCGATAGCAATTTTTCGGGACTTGCCGCCTGCCGGGGCATGCATAGAATTCATGCAAGCAGGGAGCACCTAACTCTAGGTCATGCTTACAGCAGGGTCAAAAACGGCCATTTGCCAGTCGGCCGCCGCTGGTCCGGCACGTCGCTTACCGCCATTACCCGGGCGGTAGGAGTGCGCGCAGGGCGTGCGGTGGCAATGTGCAACACGCGATTCGTCGACACGAACTGAGTCAATTGGACTTGCCCTTGCAGGACGTTGATCTATGATCCCGCTCCCGCCGGATGTATCTCCCTTCCGCTCCAGTGTGTGAGGACACCATGCCGCGTCTGTCGAAGATCAGCCTCCTTGTCGTTTGGACCGTGTGCCTCACCTGGGGCTCCCTGGCCTCCGCCCAGTCGCCCACCGACCTGAAGGCCAAGAAGGCGGAATCGGCCCAGGGCCGCTATCTCCGCATCCTCCGCGACAAGGAGGGCGCTCCGACGGCGCTGCAGACCTCGATCGTGCGCTTCGTGCCCGCTTCGGGCGAGGGCGACCTGATCGTCGATCTGGTCGGCGCCGTGCACATCGGCGACGCCTCGTACTACAACACGCTGAACAAGCAGTTCGAGCAGTACGACGTGGTCTGCTACGAGTTGGTCGCGGCCAAGGGCACGCGGATCCCCAAGGGCGGCCGCAAGGACAGCGACAACCCGCTGGCCATGGTCATGGACGTGGCCAAGCGGTTCTTGGACCTCAAGTCGCAGGTCGAGGCCATCGACTACACGAAGGACAACTTCGTGCACGCCGACATGTCGCCCGACGAGATGTGGGCGGCCGTCAAGAAGCGCGGCGACGACGGCCTGACGCTGATGCTGAGCATCACGGCCGACCTGCTGCGCGAGCAGAACCGCAAGGCCCAGCAGGCCGAGGAGGGCCCCAAGGCCTTGCCCAAGCACCTGGAAGACTTCGATTGGTCGGTGCTCTTGGATTCCAAGGGTCCGGTGAAGCTGAAGCGCGTCTTCGCCGAGAACTTCGACGAGGAAAGCGCCGTCGCCGGGTTGGGCAGCACGATGAACTCGATCCTCATCAACGACCGCAACCAGGCGGCCCTGAAGGTCTTCAATCAGGAAGTCGTCAAAGGGAAGAAGCGGATCGCCATCTTCTACGGCGCCGCCCACATGCCTGACATGGAGGAACGGCTGATCAAGGAATACGGCCTGAAGCGGCAAAGCAGCCACTGGCTGACCGCCTGGGACATGAAGCTGGACGACGACCGGCTGCAAGAGCTGTTCAAAGTGCCGGCGAAGAGGTAAGCAAACAATCTCATCCAGCACCCCGGCTGCTGCGGAGCAGCCGGGGTGCTTTTGTTTCGTCGGCACACGTCACGCCAGAATCTCTCGCACTACGTGCCCGTGCACGTCGGTCAGGCGGCGGTCGATGCCGTTGTGGCGGAACGTCAGGCGGGTGTGGTCGATACCCAGGAGGTGCAAGATCGTGGCGTGCAGGTCGTAGCCCATCACCTTGCCTTCGGCGGCCTGATAGCTGAAGTCGTCGCTCTTTCCGTGCGCCACGCCGGGCTTGATGCCTCCGCCGGCCAGCCAGGTGACGAACGTGCCGCCGTTGTGGTCGCGGCCGGTGGCGCCCTGCGTGAAGGGCATGCGGCCGAACTCCGTGGTCCAGACGACGAGCGTGTCTTCGAACATGCCGCGCGCCTTGAGGTCCCTGAGCAAGGCCACGATCGGCTGATCGACGCTGCGGGCGATGAAGGGCAGCTCGTTGTGGATGTCGGTGTGGTTGTCCCAGTTCTTGCTGGCCCCGCCCATGCCGCTCCAGACCTGCACGAACCGCGTGCCGCGCTCCAGCAGCCGCCGGGCCGTCAGGCAATTGCGGGCGAAGGGGGCCGTCGCTTCATCGTCCACCCCGTAGGCCCGGCGCGTGGCGGCCGTTTCCCGCGACAGGTCGAACGCCTCCGGGGCGCTGAGCTGCATCTTGGCGGCCAGCTCGTAGCTGGCGATGCGGGCCGCCAGCCGGGTGTCGCCCGGTCGTTCGTCCAAGTGCCGGCGGTTCAGCTCCTCCAACAGCCGCAGGCCGTCGGCTTCGCTGCCCGGCGTCACCTGCTTGGCGGATGCCGGCGGGCGGAGGTTCGGGATGGGGGTCGGGTCGTTCGGCTTGATCACCACGCCCTGATGGGCCGCCGGCAGGAATCCGGCCGAGAAGTTGCCCGAGTTGTTGTACGGCAGGCCGCGATGGTCCGGCAGCACGACGAACGCCGGCAGGTTGTCGCTCAAGTTGCCCAGGGCGTACGACAGCCAGGCCCCCATCGCGGGAAAGCCGGGCGCGACGAAGCCGGTGTTCTGCAAGTAGCTGGCCGGGCCGTGGACGTTTGTCTTGCTGGCCATCGCCATCAGGAAGGCCAGGTCGTCCACGCACTCGGCCATCCGCGGGAAGACGCTGCTCACCCAGCGGCCGCACTTGCCGTGCTGCTTGAACTCGAAGGGGGACTTCATCACGGCCCCCGGCACGCTGGTGGCCGCCGCCTTGAGGCCGAAATCGACCTTCTGCCCATGCCGCTTGGCCAGCTCCGGCTTGTGGTCGAAGGTGTCCATCTGGCTGACGCCGCCGTTCATGAAGAGCTGGACGACACGGCGGACCTTGGCCGGATGGTGCAGGCCGGCGATGCCCCCTCTCCCTTTGGGAGAGGGTGCGGCGGGTCGATCGTCGGCCAGCGCGCCGTCCTGAGCCAGCAGATGAGCCAGCGCGATACCGCCGAGGCCGCCGCCGACGTGCCAGAGGAACTGCCGGCGCGAGTGCTGGCAGAACATCCCTCGTTCCGAGGCTCTGCCTCGGAACGCATTGCTGGCGAGGCTCTGTCTCGCAGAACGGCATTCGCTCGGTGTACGGATCTCAGTCATCTACCGAACCCTCGCTCAACGACGCCGAACGACCTCGAACCAGACGGACATCAATACGATTCACCTACAAGGCGCGCTCTGAGCTCTCCGTGTGAAAAAAAGAAAACGCCATACCTCTCGTGTCGCCCACCACTCGGATCAACGCCGCGCAGGATAGTGAACTTTTTCTCTTTGACGTTGAAAAGCAGTATTTCACGTGCATTCTCAACCCTGCACCAGCCATCGGTTTGCCGAGAGAACTCCTCACCCAGCAGGGCGCTCCGCGTTGGACAGTAAGCAGCATACACGTCTCGAAGGAGCGCTTGGCACGCAGCCGAGTCGTTGGATTCCACTGGTCCCCCTCGAGTACGCTCCCGAATGAACCAGCCTAGCGCCAGCGCGACCGCGAGCGTCAACCATAGCAAGTCGCGGATCGAGAACTTCAGCATGTCATCTGCTCCGATCCGCCGGCGCTACGAATGCGATGAGGCCGAGACTCATAAGCCGTACGTTCCGAGACGGAGCCTCGGAACGAGAACTCAATCCACAAACACAAACTCGTTCGTATTCAGCAGCATCCGGCAAGCGTTGGCCAGGCCGTGACGCTGGGCGTAGCTGCTGACCGCTTTCAACTCCTGATCGCTCGGCGCGCGGAGCAGGATCAGCCGATAAGCTTGCCGCACCCGTTCCTCGATGCGCGCGCCGGGCGAAGCGGCCGCGATCCGCTCTGCCACGTGCTCGCTTTGCCGCACGATGAACTTGTCGTTGAGCATCGCCAGGGCCTGGAGCGCGGTGACCGAGACGTTCCGCTGCGGCGTCCATTGCGAGGCATCCGGGCAATCCAGCGCGTCCATGAACGGGTCGGGCAGGGTGCGGAAGACGAAGCGGTAGACGCTCCGCCGGTAATTGGCCGGGTCGTCGGCGTCGAACTTCGCGTAGTCCACGTTGGGCGTCACGTGAACGCCGGGCGTTTGGATGAACTGCTTGACCGATGGCCCGCCCATGCGGCGGTCGAGCATGCCGGAGACGACCAGCACGGCGTCGTGCAATGGCTCCGCGTCGAGCCGCTGCCGGTTCATCCGCCAGAGGTAGCGGTTATCGGCGTCGATGGCCGTAGGGTGGGCTGTGCCCACCAAATGCGCGCCGGGGCGCAATGCGGTGGGCGGAGCGGATTTGGTGGGCACAGCCCACCCTACGGACGACTGCCGATACACGGCGCTGGTCACAATCAGCCGGTGGAGTTCCTTGAGCGAGCCGCCACCGTCGCGCAGCGAGACGGCCAGCCAATCGAGCAGCTCGCCGTGCGACGGCACGCCCCCCATGCGGCCGAAGTCGTTGGGCGTATCCACCAGGCCACCGCCGAAGTGGTAGTGCCACACGCGATTTGCCATCGACCGCCAGGTGAGGACATTGCTCGGATCGGCGATCCAGCGCGCTAGCGCCGCCCGGCGAGCGCCTTCGTCATTGGCATCACTCAGCTTGAAGCGATGTTCCAGCCTCGGCACGCAGGCCAGTGCGCCGGCGGCCGCCACCGGACCGGGCTTCGCTACGTCGCCGCGCTGCAGCACGTGCACGGGCCGCGGGGTCGGCGCCGGGCGAAACGAGCCGTCGGCGACGAACTGGTTCGTGCCGCAGTAGATCATCTGCGGTTTGGGCAGCGCGGCCAACTGACTGTCGATTTGACGTCCGAGGTAGTAGGCCGCCAGATCGGCCTTCTGCTGGGCACTGCGCTGCGGCGGCGCGACAGCCAAGATCGACGCGATTTCGGCCGGCAACGTCTGCCCGTCGAGCGGCAGCGGATGCGGCGCGTCGGTCACTGACAACCGCACCCGGCCGATGAGGTGGCCGCCGCCGTGCGTTTGTTGCAGCTCAAACGTAAGGACCGTGCCGCCTTCGTTCTCAGCCGGCTCCTTCACCTCGATCACGGCCCGGTGCGGCCTGCCCACCTCGGGATAGATGCCCCAGGCGGTGGCCGGGTTGCCGTCCAGGGCCATGTCGATCGACCAGCCTTGCTGGTTGAAGTCGGCGGTTGGGTTTTGCAGGGTCAGGCGCTTGGCAGGCGTGGACTCGTTGCTGCGCGACTCGTCTTCGCGTCTCGGAGAGACGCGGCCACGTGCCGAGTCGCGGCCACGGGCGTACACGATCAGCTCGTTGAGATGCAGGTTGCCGTTGTCCTGGCGGCCCGGCCCCTTGTGCGGCAAGGTATCGTCGGTGAGCAGCTCCAAGCGGATGCCGGTCACGCGGCGCAGGTCGGTCGGCGCGACGATCGTGTACGTGTCCTTCTCAGGGCGCGGGCCGCCGGAGCGGAGCGAACCGTCATCCAGCGGCGTCAGCGTGGCCCCTCCGGCCGACTTATATTCAAGGGGCTGGAGCACCCGCCACATCGAGGCGGCAGCAGCGACCGACTTCTCCCACTGGGCGATCTCGCCGTGCAGCCGCGCATCGAGCAGGGCGGCGTCCTTTGCGGCCCGCAGCCGCGGCAGTGCCTCCTTGCGCTCCGTCAATTCGCGTCGCCGGGCCGCGACCCCTGGGTCGGCGTCGTACGTCCGGTTGGCCTTGTCGGTGCCGGCGAACACGGCCTGAAGCCCGTAATACTCCGTCTGCTTGATCGGATCGAACTTGTGGTCGTGGCACCTCGCGCAATGCACCGTCGAGCTGACGAACGTGGACATGACCGTGGTGACGATGTCGTCACGGTCCAGGTAGCGGCCGATCTCGCGGTCGATGGCGTCCTCGCGGATGTCGCGCAGCGAGCTCTCGTCCCACGGCCCCGTGGCTAGCAGGCCGGTGGCCACGAGTGCCCACGGATCGTCCGGGTAGAGCACGTCGCCGGCGATCTGCTCCCGCACGAAGCGGTCGTAGGGCGTATCGAGATTGAATGCCCGGATCAAGTAGTCGCGATACGGCCAGGCGTGGTCGCGCGGCCGGTCTTGGTCGTGCCCGTGCGTTTCGGCGTAGTGGACGACGTCCATCCAATGCCGTGCCCAGCGCTCGCCGTATTGAGGGCTGGCCAGCAAGCGATCAACGACTCGCTCGTAAGCGTCCGGCGAGCCGTCGGCGACGAACGCCTCGACTTCCTCCGGCGTGGGCGGCAAGCCGATCAGGTCGAAGTACACGCGCCGCAGGAGCGTGCGCTTGTCGGCTGGCGGCGACGGCATCAGGCCGCGGGCGGCCAGCTCGCGGACGATGAAACGGTCGATCGGCGTCCGCGCCCAAGACGCACCGGCCGAATCCAGCCGTGGCAGGGGCGGCTTCTCCAGCGGCCGATACGCCCAGTGGGCCGGCCACGCCGCCCCCTCCGCGATCCAGCGGCGCAGCTTGGCGATCTCGTCGGCCGTCAGCGGCGGCCCCTTGGGCGGCATGCGGAAATCCGGATCGGCGGCGCTCACTCGCTTGAGCAGCTCGCTCTCGTCCGGACGCCCCGGCACAACGGCCCGCACTCCCGAGGGCAAGACGGCGACGGCCGCTTCGCGGTTCGTCAGGCGCATCCCGCCCTCGGCTGCGCTCGGCCCGTGGCACTTCGCGCAGCGGGCGGTCAGCAGCGGCCCAATGTCGCGATCGAACGCCACGGGCGGAGGCGGCTCGGCGGCCGACGAAATCGCCGTCGTCCACTCGCCGAGGGCCAACAGGCCCACGACGCTCAGCCAGAATCGTGTTCTTCGCTGAAGTCGCATGGCGAGGTCACTCACTCACTTGTCATTCTGAGCGGAGGGAACAATCACGTCCTTCACACGACCGATCATACGTCCGAGGCCGCGCTCTTCTCAACCCTATTGCCGCATCGCCGGAGGTTCACAGTGCGTTCGGGTGTGATAATCTCCACCGACCCCGTGTCGGTGGGTCAACGATTGGACGCTTAAAAAAACCCGAGCGTTGCATCCGCCTTGCTCCCCACCGACCCCGCGTCAGACCCCGCGTCGGTGGAAGCAATGACTGGAGGCTAAGAACCAGGCCGACCTTAGCTTCCAGTCGTCGCTCCACCGACACGGGGTCGGCGGAGGCGTGGACTCGAGGACGCGGGGTTAGTTAGCCCTCAGTCGCTTTCCCACCGACGCGGGGTCGGTGGAGGCAGGCACAAGTCGCGGAGCGTTCTTTGGCCGCCCGAAACGGGCACCCTGCTCGCCGGAGACCTCCACGAAAGCAAACAGGGGAGCCGCTGGCTCCCCTGTTGGATCTCTTGCGTAACGGACGATTACTGCCACTCGCCCAGCTCGATCTTCTGGCCGCGGGCTGCTTCCCGCAGCTTGATCAGCGCCCGGGCCTCGATCTGGCGGACGCGCTCCTTGGTGACGCCCATCGCGTCGCCGACTTCCTTCAGCGTCAGCGGCTGCACGTCGCGCCCCAGGCCGAAGCGGGAGACGATGATCTGCTTCTCCCGGTCGTCCAGGCACTCCAGAATCCGCTCGACCTGCGACTCGCGCTGCGTCTGGCCGGAGACGATCAGCCGCTCGTCGCTCCGCTGGTCCTGGGTCGAGGTGAACGTCTCGGCCTGGCTCGTGCGGAAGCGGTCGCGGTACCGGCTCTCCATGGGGATCGTCCGGGCGAAGTTCTTCATGATCGCCCAGGTGCCGTAGGTGCTGAACTTGTTGCCGCGGGCGTAGTCGAACTTCTCCACCGCCCGGATCAGCGACATGTTGCCGTCGCTCACCAGCTCGAAGAAGTTGTCGGCCGCGCCGACGTGCCGTTTGGCGATCGAGACCACCAGCCGCAGGTTGTGGCGGATGATCTCGTTCTTCACCTTGACGATCTGCTCGTACAGGGTCTCGATCTCATCCAGCAGCGGGCTCTTGGCCCGGCTGGGATCGAGCTCGCCCTGTTCGTCGAGCATCTGATCGCGAAGCTGGCAGGCCTGGTGCTTGAGGAAGTTGAACTTCCGGAACAGGTGCTGCTCCTGCTCCCGCGTCAGCAGCGGCGTCTCGTACAGGCTGGCCAGGTACGGCGGCAAGCCGGCGGGCGCCCGCGACTTCTTGGCCGCCGGGTTCGCCGGGAGGGGGGCCAGGATTTCCGCCGCCACGCCAAACTGCGAGAAGGTCGGGTTGTCCATGTACTCCAGCGGCCAGTGCGTCACGCGCCGGGCCCGCATCTCGTTGATTACGCGGTAGATGCTGGCCTTCGTGCGGCCGTACTGCCGGACCAAGGTCTCGACCCCCGTGCCGCGGCGGTACTGCTGGAAGATCTTCCGCTTCGCCTCGTCGGTGAGCGGGCCGAACATGCCGGGGAACACGGCCTCGTGCGGGTGCGCCGCGTCGAAGTGCTTGATGGTGTAACGGATGGTTTCCACGCTGCGGCCCGTTTGTTCGGCCAGGCGGCGGGCCACCTCCGACGGGCTGGCCCCGGCCTTGGACAAGCGCATCGCGCTCTGAATGATGTCGTTTCGCTCTTCGTCGGAGAGCTGGGTAAAGGACGAGCCGCGCCGCACGCGCTCGCGGTTGCGCTGCACGAACTCATCCACCGAGCTTTGCAGGAAGCCCACGCGCTTCCGCCCGTTGAACAGGAACCGCCGACTGACCAGGCCCAGGTCGCGCCACCGCGAGATGGTCTTCGTCGAGACCTTGAAGCGGTTGCTCAGCTCCTCGACCGTCCAGACGGGCTGACCGGCCTTGGAGGCGTCCACGTTGGCCGTGTCGGAAACGTCCTCGACGAACAGCCGCAGGTCGTGGCGCGCGGTGTCGCCGGTCACCTTGACTTTGGCGGGCCGCTGATCGAGCCGGGCGTCGGCGATCCGCGACAGCAGGTACTCGGACGGATACGACTTGCCCGGATCGAGCTCGGCCATCAGCCGTTCGGCCCGATCGAGCTGGGCCAGCCGCTGCTCATGCGGAGCCGTTACCGACAGCTCGTCGCGGAACTGCCGAAATGCCGAGTTGCGATATTCCTGGTGCAACATGGGACGCGTCCTCGCTCCTGTGCCTTCGCCGTCATCCTTGCACCTCTGGTCGAAGGCGTTTGTCCTACTAAGCGGAGTCGCTGCGGCTGCGTCCTGAAAGCCGCGACATGCTGCTGCCGGTCCGACCGGCGGGTCAGCGACGTTGGCCGCCCGATGACATTCGTTTCGGGCGAACCGTGCGACGCCGCGATCAAAGCTGATAGATGTGTGTTTCGGGGGTACTCGTACTACGCAATAAAGTGCCATTGGATCGAACAAAGTTCGCGCCGCAGGCGATGTTGTCGTTGCTCGGTTGTCAATTGCTTGGCGCTGGCACAGCGCCTCGGCCACTCAACAATGAAAGCGATGAAATCGCCCAAGCGCAACGCCATTTTTCTTGTTTATCCGTCGCTCCTGAGCGTTTTTAACCGTGGGCCTGTTCCTCCTCTGTGTAAGGTCTACAAGTTGGATGCGCCTTGGCCGGCGAAGTTGCACGTTCCGTGACGCCCTTCGATCTACCGCGGCTACTCCAGGCGATTCGCAAACGGCGGGCAAATCTTGCCTCGCCCGGCTGCCTCGCGTCGCGTGCGGCTCTGACCGCCGAGTGTCAAATTGAGCGCGCCTGCGGCCTCCTGCTCTCGGCGGTGTTGGATTGAGCAAAGCCTATGCCCGGCGTCCCGGTGGCCACGTCGCGCCGTGCAGGCAGTGATACAACTGCTGGCCCAACAGCATCTTGCGCAATTGGCTCAATTCTCGTCGCCGGATCGGCCGATCTGGGCGGGGAGTCAACTGTCCAAACTGATCTGCCACTTCTCCGGGCACCGCTATGCACTACTTGGCCCTCTCACGGATCATCGCAGCCGTCGCCCTGGCGGCAATCCTCGGCGCAAGCGCTTTCGCGAAAGACACTTATGACCTGCGAGATATCAAGGACGCGACAGACCTGGCCAAGGTTCGCGCCCAGCTCGACGTGAATGGCACCCTCAAGACAAAGGCTGACGGCAAAGAAGAGCACCACAGCATGTCCGTTTCGGCCGTCATGGAGTACGCCGAGCACCGGCTGTCCACAGCCCGAGACGGCCGTTCGACGCTGCGCCAGTACGAAAGGGCCGAAGCCACGATCCGCATCGACAAAGGGGAGCACCAGCCGAAGCTGGCGGCCTCCCGCCGCCTGATGGCGGTGCATGTCACGGCCGAGAAAGCCCGGGTGTTTTGCCCCACGGGGCCGATGACCCGCGACGAACTGGACCTGATCGACATCCCCGGCAACAGCGCGGTCCTGCCGCTGCTGCTGCCCGGCAAGGCGGTCGAGGTGGGCGCCAAATGGCCGGTGCCCGGCGATACCGTGGCCATGCTGCTGGGCATCGACACCGTCAGCTCCACCGACGTGCAGTGCACGCTCACCGAGGTCACGACGCCGAAGGTCGGACCGGGCAAGGTTGCCAAAGTGCAGTTCGCCGGGCACGTGGACGGCTCCGCCGGCGGCGTGGCGACTGAGATCGCCTTGCAGGGGAACTTCGAGTACGACCTCACGGCCCGCCGGGTCAGCCGCTTGGACATGCACATCAACGAAAACCGGGCGATCGGCCAGGTGGGGCCGGGCCTGAAGGTCTCCTGCCGGTTGCAGCTCACCGCGCAGGCTTTGCAGTACGCGCCGCAACTGACCGACGACCGGATGATCCGGCTGGCCCGCGAGCCCGACGCCGCGGCGCTGCTCTTGAGTTGCGAGTCGGCCGAGGGCCATCGCTTCCTGCACTCGCGGCGGTGGTACGTGGTCGATCAGCGGCAAAACGTGACCGCCCTGCGGCTGATCGACGGCGGCGAAATGCTGGCCCAGTGCAACATCGCTCCGGCCAAGACCGAGGCGACCAAGACCGAGCCAGGCAAGGCCGACCGGGCCAAGCCGATGACCCTCATGGCCTACCAGCAAGAGGTGCGAAAATCCCTCGACAAGCGTTTCCAAAAACAGATCTCGGTCGATGAAGTCACGACCAAGGCCGGGCTGAAAGCGTTCGTCATCGTCGCCGAAGGGGAAGCCCAGGAAGTGCCCGTCCGCTGGGTGCACTACCTGCTCACGCACCCCTCGGGCAAACAGGCGGGGCTGGTCTTCACCCTGGAGCCGAAGCAGGCCGAGCGGTTCGGCACGGCCGCGGAAGACCTGGTGAACACCTACCGTATCGACGGCCCCACCTCGACGGCGAAGGCACTTACAACGAAGAAGCCAACGCCGGCCGCGAGCAGATTGCCGGAGCGCAAGCCGCGGGTGGCGAGGTAAGGGCGCGGTACTAGCCTTCCAAACTCCTTCACCTGCCGCTCAAGGCGGCAGGGGTTCGTCCGCAAACGATGTCGTGCGCCCGGCAGGCTGGAAGCCTGCCCTGCAGCGCTGCAGCCGTGCTGGCTGGCGTGGTATAATTTGGCACGTTGTGATTCCTATCGCGGCGTGCCCCCATGCCCAAGAAACGCCCCTTTGCCAACCCGTTTTACGCCTTGCTGCTCGTCGTCGG